>CAIWCQ010000077.1 GCA_903911165.1 uncultured Actinomycetes bacterium
ACCGGCGACGGGATTGTGTCCCAACTGCGTTCCCTGGCTGCGGCACTACCGGACGTGCACTGGCCGACGATCACTTTCTCGGCCGTGGTTCTCATCGCGCTGGTCGGATTCGCCCGACTAACACCACGTGCACCGGGGCCGTTCATCGTCGTGGTGCTCGCGTCGGCGGCGGTGGCGGTGTTGTCGCTGAACCGCCACGGCATTGAGGTCGTCGGCGAGGTGCCCTCCGGCCTGCCTGCATTAGGACTCAGCGGGGTATCGATCCCCGATCTGGGTGTGCTGATCGCCGCTTCCGGTGGTGTTGCCCTCGTCGCGTTCTCCGACAGTGTGCTCAACGCTCGTGTGTTCGCCGCCCGTAAGAGTGAGACCATCGACGCCAATGCTGAGCTGCGTGCACTAGGCCTGTGCAATGTCGGATCTGCTGTCTGCCAGGGCTTTCCGGTGAGCTCCAGCGCAAGCCGGACGGCGCTGGGCGAAATGGTCGGCGCTCGCACCCAGATGTACTCCTTGGTGGCGATGGGTCTGATGGTTGCCGTCCTGTTGTTCGCGCACGGGCTGCTCGCCACTTTCCCGACCGCCGCACTGGCGGCTCTGGTGGTCTATGCGGCGCTGCGACTGATCGATATTGCCGGCTTCCGGCGGCTGGCGAGTTTTCGCCGCAGCGAGTTGATCCTGGCTCTGCTCACCGCGGTGGCGGTGCTGAGTTTGGGTGTGCTCTACGGGGTGCTCGCCGCAGTCGCACTGTCGATCCTGGATCTTTTGCGGCGGGTGGCTCGCCCGCATGACAGCGTGCTCGGCTTCGTTCCCGGGGTGGCCGGTATGCACGACATCGAGGATTACCCGCACGCGCAACTCGAACCCGGCCTGTTGATCTACCGCTACGACGCACCGCTGTTCTTCGCCAATGCCGAGGACTTCCGCAGTCGCGCCATGGCGGCCGTCGACGCCAACCCCGATCCGGTGGAGTGGTTCGTCCTCAATGCCGAGGCCAACGTCGAGGTCGACCTCACCGCGCTTGACGCGGTCGACTTGTTGCGGCGGGATCTCAATAGCCGAGGTATCGACTTCGCCATGGCACGTGTCACCTGGCACCTGCGCGATGCTCTCGACGCCGCGGGCCTTCTCGGCAAGATCGGCGAAGATCGAATCTTCGCGACGCTGCCGACGGCGGTGGAGGCCTACCGCGCGCGGCGCACTGAGTAGATCGCCGCGCCGAGGACGATCACCGCGGTGCCGACGAGTACCGAACCGATCGGCAGGAAGACCGCCAGCAGCAGGCAGCCCGCCAGACCCGCGATCGGCACCGTCCGGCGACCCAGGGTCACCGCCGCCGCATTGGCGATCCCGTAGTAAATCAGCACCGCAAAAGACGAAAAGCCGATCGCACCGCGGACATCGGCCACCGCGGCGAGTATCGCGACCACTACACCTACGACGACTTCGGCCCGGTGCGGGACCCCGTGATGTGGATGCACCGCCGCAAGCCCCGCTGGCAGGTGGCCGTCGCGGGCCATGGCCAGTGAGGTTCGCGAGACACCGAGCATCAGCGATAGCAGCGAGCCGAGCGCGGCCGCCGTAGCGCCGGCCCGCACCACCGGCTCGAAGCCCCCGGCTCCGGCGGCCCGCACCGCTTCGGCCAATGGTGCTGCGGCCGTTGCTAATTGGTCGGGACCCAGTACCGCCAGCACGGTGATCGCCACGGTGGCATATACCGCAAGGGTGATGGCCAGTGCGATACCCACGGCGTGCGGAATGGTGCGGGCCGGATCGCGAACCTCCTCACCGAGGGTGGCGATCCGCGCGTAACCGGCGAAGGCGAAGAACAGCAGACCCGCCGCCTGTAGTACGCCCGTCACGCTGGTGCCGGTCGGCATTGCCCGCGAGGCGTCGGCCGCCCCTGAGGCGAACACCACAGCAACGACACCGGCCAGCACCGCCAGCACGGCGGCGACAATGATCCGGGTCAGCCAGGCCGATTTCTCGATGCCCCGGTAGTTCACCGCAGTTAACGCCACCACCGCTGCGACGGCGACGGCGTGGGCGTGCGCCGGCCACAGATACACCCCGACGGTGAGGGCCATCGCGGCACACGACGCGGTTTTGCCGACGATGAAACTCCAGCCCGCCAGATAGCCCCAGAACTCGCCCAGTCGTTCGCGGCCGTAAATGTAGGCCCCGCCGGAGCGTGGGTAGCGAACCGCCAGTCGCGCCGACGACGTCGCGTTGCAGTAGGCCACCAGCGCGGCCAGTGCCAGGCCGAGCAGCAGCCCAGATCCGGCGGCGGCGGCCGCCGGTGCGAACACCACGAACACGCCCGCGCCGATCATCGAACCCAGGCCGATGACGACTGCGTCGCCGGTGTTAAGCCGGCGGTGCAACTCGGTCAGCGGCGGGTTCGGGTGGCGCCGGCGACGAGATAGACCGCGTAGCCGAGTAATCCGACCAGGGCTAGCTTGCGGGTCTTCGGTGCGACGAGGCCGGCGCCGATCGCTGTTTCGATGCCGCCGTTGAGGTAGATGTGCCGGCGGGTGTTGTCCGGAAATGCCGACGCGGTGAGCGATTCGAAAAGTTGCGGTTTGGCGAAATGGGAAAGTCCGGTCGCAGCCAGGACGATTCCGGCGATCGATGCTTTTGCTGACATGTGGAGTCCTTTCAGATCATCAGGCGATGAGGTAGTCACTGAGGGGAAAGTCATCCGCTGCGGAGATCGCGGTCCGGGTTGTTGTCGGCCGCAACAGAGTTGCCTCGCCGTGGGGGTTGAAGTAATAGGAACGCGACGTCGCGCAGTTGCCGGCGGCGAACACCGAGGCGCCGATTTTGTTGGTCATCGAATCAAGAAATGCGGAGTTGGCCTCCTCGCTGATCTCGAAGGTGTCCGCCCCGCGGCGCTTGACTTCGCTCAAGAGCCGATCCATGTGCCGCATCTGGTACTCCATCGTGTTGAAGAAGTTCAATCCCAGGAATGCGTACGGGCTGGCCAGGCTGAGATAGTTCGGAAAGTGCGGGATCGAGACACCCTGATAGGCCTGGAACCGGTTCTCCCGCCACCACTTTCCGAGGTTGCGGCCATCACGGCCGATGATCTCGATGGCGGGGAAGTTGGCCTCCCACAGGTCGAATCCAGTCGCCAGTACCAGCGTGTCGATTTCGGTGCGGGTGCCGTCCGCGGCCACGATCCCGTCGGCGACGATGCGCTCGATCCCGCTGGTCTGCAGGTGCACATGGGGTTTGGTGAAGGTGCGGTAGTAGGTGTTGGAGAACGTTGGCCGCTTGCAGCCGAGGTCATAGTCCGGCGTCAGCTTCGCGCGAAGCCCGGCGTCCCGGATCATCGCCCCACGGAACAGCGTCGCGATGCCACTCGCACCGGTGTTGAGCCGTCGGAAGACCGACTGCCGGTGGTGCAACCCGACGTAGATGAAGAACTCGTAAATCGCGTCCGTGATGGCACGAATCACACGCTGGGTGAACGGGACTCGGGCGAAGAGCCGTTTGGCCCAGGTGGGGAAAGCGATGTCGACCTTGGGCATCACCCAGATCGGGGTGCGCTGGTAGACGGTGAGCTCGGCGGCCTTTTTCGCCAACTCCGGGATCAGTTGAACGGCGGTCGCGCCGGTGCCGATGATGGCGATTCGTCGACCCGTGGGATCGAAGGCGTCATCCCAGTCGGCGGTGTGGATCACCGTGCCGGTGAAGTCGTGCACGCCCGGGATGTCCGGAGTGTGCGGCTGGGACAAAAACCCGGTGGCGGTGATCAGGTACCGGGTTCGGATTGTCTCGCCGCCGGCCAATGCGACGCGCCACAGTCCGGCCTCGCCGTCCCAGCGGGCGCCGTCCACGGAGGTGTTGAACCGGATGTGGCGTCGGATGTCGTACTTGTCGGCGACGTCTTCGGCGTACTGCCTGATCTCCGCTCCGGTGGAGTACAGCCGCGACCAGTTGGGGTTGGGTTCGAAGAAGTAGGAGTAGGTGGTGGTCGGCACGTCGACGGTCAGACCCGGGTAGTGGTTGACGTACCAGGTGCCGCCGAGATCGTCCTCGCGGTCCAGAACCGCGAAGTTCTCGAACCCCAGTCGTTTGAGTTGGATCGCGGCGCCGATGCCGCCAAAACCGGCCCCGACGACGATCACGTCGAAGAGTTGCTCGGTCATGAGCCGACGGTACCTGAGTTTCCGGTACCGCTGAGGCGCAGCGCTGCGCTGACGGCGAACGCCGGAGCGTCAGGGTTCGCGAGGTCATGGCGGGCCCCACTGATCTCGACGATCTCGGTGGGCGCCGGGATCAGTGCGACTGCGGTGCGCAGTTCGGCGATGGAACCGAACGGGTCGGCGCCGCCGTGGGTGAAGACCGTCGGTACGGCGATCGACTCGAAGTGCCCGGTGCGCAGCCGCTCCGGCCTGCCCGGCGGATGCAGGGGATAGGAGAACAGCGTCAGGGTATCGACGCCGGTCTCGCCCTGCGCCACCACCATCGACGTCAGCCGCCCGCCGTAGGAATGACCGCCGGCGATCACCGGGCCGGCGCTTCCGGTCGCGGCGAGGAGTGCGGCGCGCGCCGCCGCGATGGCGTCGGTGACTCCGGCGAGATCGGTGGCCGCGCCCGACGGTGGACCCTTCGGACGGTGGCGCCGGTAGGGCAGGTTGTAGCGGATCGCCAGCCAGCCCCGGGCGGCCCATTGCTCACAGACGGCGATCAGCAACGGGGACTCCCGGTTCCCGCCCGCGCCGTGGGTGAGCACCACCACGCCGGAAGCGGGGCCGGTCGGGGTGTGGGCGATACCGCCGATCGACTCGAGATCGGGGCTCACCCCTGTAACCGGAACAGTGCCGATACCGGCCCGAGTCCGTTGCCGATCGGATAGGCCGCTTTAAGGCACTCGGTCACCCAGGATTTTCCGAACCCGACGGCCTCGGGCATCGCCATGCCGTGCGCCAGCGCGCAGGCGATCGCGGCAGCCAGGGTGTCGCCTGCGCCGTGGTCATGGCGGGTGTTCACCCGGGGCGCCTCGAAGGCGTGAAAGGTCATGCCGTCGTAGAGCAGATCGGTGCTGTCTGGCGCGGAGCGAAGGTGGCCGCCCTTGACCAGTACCCACTGCGGGCCGAGGTCGTGCAGGGCGCGGGCCGCGTCGCGCTGGGTCGCGGCATCGACGACGTCGATGCCCACCAGCAGTCGGACCTCGTCGAGATTGGGAGTGACCACACTCGCGAGCGGGAACAACTGCGTGCGCAGGGTGTTCAGTGCGGTTGGGTGGAGCAGTGGGTCACCGTGCATCGACGCGCAGACCGGGTCGACGACTAAGGGGACGGTGCCGACCAGTCCGAGGTCGCGCCAGCACCCCGCGACCGCCTCGATGATCACTGCCGAGGCCAGCATCCCGGTCTTGGCTCCCTGAATGCCGATATCGGTGACCACCGCCGCTATTTGACCAGCGATGACATCGGTCGGAATCTCGTGAATGCCATCCACCCCGAGTGAGTTCTGGACCGTCACCGCCGTCACCGCAACCAGCGAGTGCACACCGAGCAGCGCGAAGGTGCGCATGTCGGCCTGTATTCCCGCGGCCCCGCCGGAGTCCGATCCGGCGATGGTGAGCACCCGGAGCGGAGTTGCGCCGGGGGGCGTCAGCGCTAAAAAGTCCACGGTGTCTTCCTCTCAACCTCACGGTAACAGCGGGTAGCTTTGTCGTTCATGTCTGTGAGCAACCGTCAGATCGTGCTGCGCCGGCGGCCCCGCGGCCTGGTCGGCGCGACCGACACCGAGTCCATCACCACCGAGGTTCCGTCGGTCGGCGACGGGGAGGCGCTGCTGCGTACCACCTACGTCGGTGTTGACGCCGCCGTGCGCACCTGGCTCAACGATCAGCCGGGTTATCTGCCTCCGGTGGCTCTTGGCGAGGTGATTCGTTCCGCCGGAATCGGCGAGGTGGTCGAATCGCGTTGCGGCGCTTACCGTGTCGGCGACATAGTGACCACACTAACCGGTTTCCAGGAGTACGCGATTATCCGCGACGACGTGTTCAGCACGCTCATCTCCGGTGAGAGCGATCCGGTGACAATCATGTCGGTGTACGGATCGAGTGGCTCCACCGCGTATTTCGGGATGACCGACATCGGCCGCCCCCAGGCCGGCGAGACGGTGGTGGTCTCCGCCGCCGCGGGCGCTACCGGGTCGATCGCGGGGCAGATCGCCAAAATCGCCGGGGCCCGCGTGATCGGTATCGCCGGTGGGCCGGTGAAATGCCGCGCGGTGGTCGAGGACTTCGGGTTCGACGCCTGCATCGACTACCGAAACGAGGACCTGCCCGCCGCGCTCAAGACGCACTGCCCGAAGGGCGTCAACGTCTACTTCGACAATGTCGGCGGGGAGATCCTGAACGCAGTGCTCGGCCGATTGGCTCCCGGCGCCCGGGTGGCACTGTGCGGGGTGATCTCCAGTTACCTCACCGGCGAGCACCCGGGGCCGGCCAACTACGTCAACCTGCTCTCCAGGACGGCGTCGATGCAGGGGTTCAATGCCCTCGACAAGTGGGCTCGCTTCGACGAGGCCTACGCGGCACTGCGAAGGTGGGAGCAGGACGGTGCGCTACGACACCGGGAGACCATCCTCGAAGGCCTCGACTCGTGCGTCGACGCTCTCAACGGGCTGTTCACCGGTGCCAACATCGGCAAGATGCTGGTCAAGATCAGTTGATGTCGATGAAGACCGGGGCGTGGTCACTCGGCGACCCGATCCTGTTCTTGCCGCTCTTGCGCTCATCGCGCACGATCTCGGCGTTGACCACCCGGGGCGCCAGGGTCGGCGACGCCAGGATGAAGTCGATCCGCATGCCTTGGCGTTTAGGGAACCGCAACTGGGTGTAGTCCCAGTAGGTGTAGACCTCCGGACCCGGCGCGAACGGACGCACCACGTCGGTGAATGTTGCCTCGATCGAACCGAATGCCTGCCGTTCCGATTCGGTGACGTGGGTGCTGCCACGGAAGGCTTCGATATCCCAAACGTCCTCATCGGTGGGTGCGATGTTCCAGTCACCGACCAGGGCGATTTGCGCCTCGGGTTGGCGCTGCATCCAGGAGTCGGCGCAATCACGCAGTGCCGCAAGCCAATCCAGCTTGTAGCGGTAGTGCGGATCGTCGACGGCCCTGCCATTGGGTACGTAGAGACTCCATACCTGAACGCCGGCGCAGGTCACGCCCAGCGCGCGCGCCTCGGTCCTGGCGGCCGCGCCGTCCTTACCCCAGGCGGGCTGGCCGGCAAAACCCACCGCGACGTCGTCGAGTCCCACCCGGGAAGCCACCGCCACGCCGTTCCACTGGTCGTACCCGCAGTGCGCGACTTCGTAGCCCGCCGCGGCGAAGGGCATCGTCGGAAACTTGTCGTCGGCGCATTTTGTCTCCTGCATCGCAAGCACATCGACATCGGCGCGCACCATCCAATCCACGACGCGGTCCACCCGGGTACGAATCGAGTTCACGTTCCAGGTCGCCACCCGTAACCCCGCCATGACTAGAGGCTAGTGGGCAGCAGATGGCGCGCGTCGATGTAGCGCAGGTGATGGTGCAACCCGAAGCCGAGCGCGGCGTACAGCGCGATCGCGGCATCGTTGTCCTCAAGCACCTGCACGTAGGCGCGCCGCGCCCCGCGATCGGCACCCCAATTCTGCAGGGCCTCGCAGACCGCGCGGCCATGACCGGCGCGGTGGTGCCCTTCGGCGACGTGGACCGCCGAGATACCCAGCCAAGCCGTACCGTCCGGCGCGACGGTGAGGGCACCGCGGGCACCGGCCACACCCGCGACTGTGGCGAACACCACCTCGCCGTCGACGACCGCGGTCAACACCTCATCCGGCACGTCCGGCCGGTAGCCGGCCCGCCACGCCGCATCCGGCCGATCCCGCAGGGCGGCCGTCACCCTCTCAGGTGTTCGGTCGAGATCTCGGACCACAACCCGGGTGTGTTTCACACCGGTGGCGCGCACCGCGAGCAGTCGATCCGGCAGTGCCAGCCACGGGTCTAACCCGCGTTCGCCGTACCACTCGACGACGGGTTCAAGATCGGCAATTGCGGACGAGAAATCCAGTGGGACAGCGGAATTCGCTCTACTCGTGTGGCCACCGCCGGCCCGTAACAGCCAGCCCCGATGCCAATGCTGTTCCGTGCCCGGCCAGGCCAATGCAGCGGCGTGCTCAAGGTTCCGGATCTCAGAGGCCCGTACCGCGGCGTGGCTCAGTTCCCGTATCGCCACCACGTCATCCGATGGGATGGTCACCGTCCCAGCAGATTTCGTCCGTATCTCGATTCTCGGTCCGGCAGCGAGGAGATGACCGATGACGTCGGTATGGGCGCCGTCGGCCAGGTAGCGAACGCTGACCCGACTGCCCGGTGCGGGAAACCGTGGCATGAGTTCAGTGTCCGAACGGGTCGGGTTCGGTACCGGGCAGCCAGGACAGCCCGGGAACACCCCAGCCGTTGGACTTGACCGCCCGCTTGGCACTGCGGGCATGCCGGCCGATCAGCGTGTCTACGTAAAGGATTCCGTCGAGGTGGCCGGTCTCGTGCTGGAGCATCCGGGCGAACAGTCCGGTTCCCTCGATACTGACCGGTTCGCCATCGCCGTTCAGTCCGCTGACACGGGCCCACTGGGCACGTCCACAGGGAAACGACTCGCCGGGCACGGACAGGCATCCTTCGTCGTCGGTCTCCGGGTCGGGCATCGTCTCGGGAATCTCGGATGTCTCCAGGACCGGATTGACGACCACGCCCCGGTGGTAGGTGGACCTGCCACGGTCCTCGGGGCAGTCGTAGACGAAAACCCGCAAACCCACGCCGATCTGGTTGGCCGCCAACCCGACTCCGTTGGCGGCGTCCATGGTGTCGTACATGTCGGTGATCAGCAGTACCACCTCCGGTGGCAGTGAACCGTCATCGCAGACCGGTACCGGACTGGTCGCGGTGTGCAGGGCAGGATCCCCGAGGATCACGATGGGTTGGACCGCCATGGTCGGCTAGCTTAAAGTGAGGCGACGCGCGGGGTTGGGTGCCGTGCTGAAGAACGTGCCCGTGGTTCAATGTCCAGCGAACGACATTCGTGTCACTGGTGAGAACATCATCCGATTGAATCACCCGGGAATTCGGAAAGGGCCGACGAAGCTATATGGACGGCGCCGCGGCACGTGCCGAACAAGGTGACGAAGCCGAACTGCCAGAGGGCCTGACCCGCCGCGAGTGCGACATCCTCGCCTTTGAGCGCCAGTGGTGGAAGTACGCCGGAGCCAAGGAGGAGGCCATCAAGGATCTCTTCGCGATGTCGGCGACCCGCTACTACCAGGTGCTCAACGCGTTGGTCGATCGGCCCGAAGCGTTGGCGGCCGACCCGATGCTGGTTAAGCGTTTACGCCGGTTGCGGGCCAGTCGACAGAAGGCCAGGGCCGCCCGACGCCTGGGCTTCGAGTTCCCCTGACGGTGGCGACGTGGCCGGCCCCAACTCCGGCCCGGTTACAGTTACGCCGATGAACGAGCGCGTGCCCGACTCCTCCGGGCTTCCCCTCCGCGCCATGGTGATGGTGCTGTTGTTTCTCGGCCTGATCTTCCTGCTGGTCGGATTCCAGGCGATGAGTTCCGGAGGCCGGTCCGCCGACCCACCGGCCCGGACCCTGGCCACCACCACGACGGCCGCGGTGGCGAAGGCTGACGTGCGTGTTTTCAGCGTCACCGGTGACGAGGCGGCCGCCGTCCGGGTCTCGGATCGCTTGAAGGAAGCCGGCTGGAACGTCACCGAGGCGGCCACCACCGCGGTGGCTGAGCCGCCCGTCACGACCGTGTACTTCGGCGCCGGCGACGGTGAGCAGGCGGCGGCCGAGTCCATCGGCGCGGTACTCGAGGCTCCGGTGGAACCGCGGCTACCCGAAATTGCCGAGGATGCACCCGGTGTGATCGTGCTGGTGACAGGTTAGGCTCTCGGACATGGTCAAGTCCCTCGGGTCGGGCACGCCCGCCGCCATTCTGATCGCCGTTGCCGCAGCCGCGCTGAGCGCCTGTTCGCCCAACGAACCCATCGCCACCCAACCCGGCACGGTCCCGCCGGTCTGGACCGGATCACCCGCCCCGGCCGGCATGGCCGGAGAGCACGGGGGGATGGAGCACGGGTCGATGGACCACGGGGAAATGAAGCCCGGGGAAATGGAACCCGGGGAAATGAAACCGGGTGCCATGGGCGCGGGGGCGATGGGTGCGGCCGCTGCGACCGCCGACACCCTCACCGCGGAGATCAACTCCGCCAGTGGCAGCCAGGTCGCGGCGGCCACCATCGAGTTCAAAGACAATGACGGCTTCGCGACCATCACCGTGCAGACCGTCGCACCGGGCCTGTTGAGTCCCGGCATGCACGGCATCCACATCCATGCCGTCGGCAAGTGCGAGGTGAACTCGGTTGGTCCCAGTGGCGGTGCGCCCGGTGACTTCCTCTCTGCCGGTGGGCATCTGCAGGCCGGCGGTTCTGCCGCGCACCCCGGCCACGGCGGTGATTTGAGTTCGCTGCAGGTGCGCGGCGACGGTACCGCGATGCTGGTCACCACCTCGAATGCGTTCGACAAGGCTGATCTGCTCGATGGCGAGGGAACGGCGTTCATCATCCACGAGAGTGCGGACAACTTCGCGAACATCCCGGCGGATCGATATCAGCAGATCGACGGCGGCGCGACCGGACCGGATGCCGTCACGCTGGCCACCGGTGACTCCGGCAAGCGGGTCGCCTGCGGTGTCATCAGCGCCGGTTAGGATCGACTTCGCGGGTTCTGAGCGTCCGACACTCGGCGTCGAGTGGGAGTTCGCTCTCGTCGACGTGGCGTCTTCGGACCTCAGCAACGAGGCCGCCGCGGTGATCACCGAAATCGGTGCGACCCCTCACGTACACAAAGAACTGCTGCGAAACACCATTGAGGTCGTCACTGGCGTGTGTGACACCGTCGCGGAGGCCGTGGACGATCTGCGGTCGACGCTGATCCCGGTACGCACGGTTGTCGAAGACCGGGGTATGGAACTCTTCTGCGCGGGCACCCATCCGTTCGCGCAATGGTCAGCCCAGGAACTCACCGACGGCCCGCGCTACGCGGAGTTGATCAATCGCACGCAATGGTGGGGCCGACAAATGCTCATCTGGGGCGTGCACGTACATGTCGGAGTCTCCTCCGCGCACAAGGTCATGCCAATCATCTCGTCGTTGCTCAATCACTATCCGCACCTGCTGGCGCTGTCGGCGTCCTCACCCTTCTGGGCGGGTGAGGACACCGGCTATGCGAGCAACCGCGCGATGATGTTCCAGCAGCTCCCGACGGCCGGCTTACCGTTTCAATTCCGGTCCTGGCGGGAATTCGAGAGATTTGTTCATGATCAGAAAAAGACCGGGATCATCGATCACCTCAACGAGATCCGTTGGGATATCAGACCATCGCCACGTCTCGGAACCGTTGAGGTGCGGATTTTCGACGGGGTGTCTAATCTGCGCGAGCTTGCCGCGCTGGTAGCGCTGACCCATTGTCTGATCGTGGACCTCGACCGTCGCCTCGACGCCGGCGAACAGCTGCCGGTGATGCCGCCCTGGCACGTGCAGGAGAATAAGTGGCGTGCCGCCCGCTATGGACTCGAGGCGATCATCATTCTCGATGCGGACAGCAACGAGCGCCTGGTGACTGATGACCTCGACGACCTGCTGACCCGGCTGGCGCCGGTGGCCGAGTCTCTGCACTGCAGTAGCGAACTGGCCGCGGTCGCCGACATCCCACGCCGGGGCGCGTCTTATCAACGGCAGCGTCGGGTTGCCGAAGCCAACGGCGGAGATCTGGGTGCGGTGGTCGACGCGCTCGTGGCCGAACTGGATATCGAGGAGTAGCGCATGACGCGATACCGACGGATGGCTGTCGCCGGTCTTGCCGCGGTGGCGGTGTTGACCGCCGGCGGCTGCAGCACGGCGATCACCGGCACCCCGGTGGCCACACCCGGGGAAGCCGGCAAGGCGGCGAACGGCGCGGCACTGGCGTCCACCACCTGCCGTGAGTTCACCGAGATGAACTCCGCCGCCCGCCGTGAGGTCATCGCCGCGATCGGCGCGGAGGGTAATGACCTGGTCGCGGCCAACCCCGATCTTTGGGCGGGGGTGGCAACGGCGTTGTGCACCTTCGCATCCCCGAGTGCGCCGGTGCGCGATGTCGTCACCGGCGGTATGAGGTAGTTCTGCGATGACCGCGATGTTTCCGCTGCAGTCAGCGCTACTGCCCGGAGAGACGTTGCCGCTGAACATCTTTGAGCCCCGGTACGCCCAGCTGGTGCGGGACTGCGTGGCTTCGCCGGATCCGGCATTCGGCGTGGTGCTGATCAGCCGCGGCCAGGAGGTCGGTGGCGGCGATATTCGTAGCGATGTCGGCGCGCTGGCGCGCATCACCGAATACGCCGATCTCGGCGAAGGCCAGTATCAACTGCTCGCGTTGGTGGGCGAGCGGATCCGGATCTCGGGGTGGCTGCCCGACGATCCCTACCCGCGTGCGGTGGTGACGGCCTGGCCCGACGAACCCGGTCCGGATGTTGGTCCGGAGCGGATTTCGGTGGTGGTCGACGCCATCCTCGGACTCTTCGAGCGCGTGATCGAGGCCAGGGGTGGCCGACTGCGGTCCGACGCACTGGCCGTCGACGAGGAGATCGCCGACGATCCGTCGCGGCATATCTACGCTCTCGCCTCGCGGGTCCCGATGGGCCAGGCGGATCGCTACGCGGTCCTCGCGGCACCGACGCTCGCCGAACGCGTCACGGTGCTTTCCGATGCCATCGAGACGGTCACCGCGATGGTTGAGTTCCAACTATCCGAGGAGTAGCCCCGTCCGAGGAGTAGCCCCGCCCGCTCAGCGCTCGCCGGCGAACGCCCGCAGTGATTCGATCTGGGCGGGATCCAGCGACGGCCGGACGTTCTCGCGGGCCGTGGCGAGGTCCGCCGCGGTGACATCGGCGGCGTCGATCGAGCGGCGCATCGCGGTCAGCGCGGCCTCCCGAAGCAGCGCCACGCAGTCCGCTGCGCTGTAGCCATCCAGATCGGCGGCCAGCGCATCGAGGTCGACCTCGGCGCTCAACGGCACCGACTTTCCGGCCGTCCGCAGGATCTCGCGACGGGCGGCGGCGTCGGGCGGTTCGACGAACACGAGTCGTTCGAGTCGTCCCGGCCGCAGCAGTGCCGGATCGATCAGCTCGGGACGGTTGGTCGCGCCCAGCACCACCACGTCACGCAGCGGCTCGATCCCATCCATCTCGGTCAGTAGTGCGGCGACAACGCGATCGGTCACGCCCGAGTCGAAACTCTGCCCGCGCCGGGGTGCCAGCGCGTCGATCTCGTCGAGGAATATCAGGGACGGTGCCGAATCCCTTGC
>CAIWCQ010000078.1 GCA_903911165.1 uncultured Actinomycetes bacterium
CAGCAGTATCGGAAAGCCAGCAGTATCGGAAAGCCAGCAGTATCGGAAAGCCAGCAGTATCGGAAAGCCAGCAGTATCGGTCAGCAGGTGGCGCCGGGCGCCGGCAACGTCAGATCGATCAGGTAGGCGGCGGCATAGTCGTCGACGCACTGCTCACCTTGGAATACCACCGTGTGCTGAGTGCCGTTGAACGTCAACAACGCTCCGCCGAGTTGCTCAGCCAGATCCACACCCGCCTGATACGGCGTGGCCGGATCGCCGGTCGACGAGACCACCAGCACCGGTGGAAGCCCGGGTGCGGACACCTGATGCGGGGCACTGGTCGGCTGAACCGGCCAGAAGGCGCAGGTGCTCATTGGTGCGTGCCCGGTGAACTCCCCGTAGTTCATGAACGGCGCGACCTCACGAAGTCGCCGATCCTCCTCGACCACCTTGGCGGGGTCGGTGATCGGCGGCTGATCGACGCAGTTGACCGCGATGCGGGCGTCGGTGGCGTTGGTGTAGCGGCCCTGCGGATCGCGACGCATGTACATATCGGCCAGCGCGAGCATGGTGTCGCCACGGCCCTCAGTCATCTCGGTCAGTCCGCGGGTCAGGTGCCGCCAGAGGTTCGGCGAATACAGCGCCATGATGGTGCCGACCAGCGCATCGCCGTAGGACAGTCCGCGCGGATCGCGGGTCGGTAGCGGCTTGTCCACCAGCGGATCCAACATGTTGCGGTAGACGTCGACTGCCTTCGCCGGGTCGGTGCCCAACGGGCAGTCGGGATCCTCAGCGCAGTCGGCCGCGTAATCGTTGAAGGCCTTCTGGAATGCCTCGGCCTGGTCGATGTCGGCCTGGATCGGATCGGCGTTGGGATCAACCGCACCGTCGAGGATCATCGACCGCACATTGTCCGGGTACGCCTCGGCGTAAGCCGCCCCGATCCGGGTGCCGTAGGAGTAGCCCAGGTAGTTCAGCTTGTCGTCGCCGACCGCCGCGCGCAGCGCATCAAGGTCCTTGGCGACACTCGCAGTGCCGACATTGGCCAGGAAATCGGGGCCCATCTTGTCGATGCACCGCTGAACGAAGGCCTTCGTCTCGCCCTCGATGCGCCGCACACCGTCGGGGCTGTAGTCCACCATCGGATCGGCCCGCAGGCGGTCGTTGTCGGCATCGGAGTTGCACCACACTGCCGGAGTGGACGCGCCGACGCCGCGCGGGTCGAATCCCACCAGGTCGAACCGCTCGCGCACGTCGGCCGGCAGTCCCTCGACGATGCCGGCGGCTGCCTCGATACCGGATTCCCCCGGACCGCCGGGGTTGATGATCAGCGAACCGATCTTCTCGCCGGTGGCCGGAAACCGGATCAGAGCCAGAACGGCTTCGTCGCCGTCGGGCTTGTCATAGTCGACGGGCACCGCGATCTTGCCGCACTGGGCGCCCGTCGGAACGGCCACCGACTCGCCACTTCCGCCACCGGCCGGCCGGCACGGCCCCCACTGCACCGGCTGCCCGACCTGCGGTGCCGACAGCACCGCGGTACCAGACACCACGGTCGCGCAACCGCTAGACGCGAGCAGGACGGCAACAGCGGGAAGCACCATCGCGGCGCGGGTGACGCGGGGGCGTTTGCGGGGGCGTTTGCGGGGGCGTTGTAGCAGCCTCATACCCCACATGCTGCCACGGTTACCGAGCTCGCCTCGATTTGGTCGCCTTCAACAGCTCTTTCATCCCCGGC
>CAIWCQ010000079.1 GCA_903911165.1 uncultured Actinomycetes bacterium
GATGCCCGCGATGTCGCGCATCGAGCCGTTGGGATTGTCAGCGTAACGGAACACCACCCGGCCTTCGCCCTCGAGTTCGTCGAGCACGGATTCGCTTGCCACATAACGCCCTTCGCCCGATTTCAGCGGTACCAGCAGCTCGGCACCCGACTCGTAACGAGATGTCCAGGCAGTGGCCGTCGACTCGACTCGCAACCACGCGTCGCGGCAGATGAAATGCAGACCGGCATTGCGAGTCAGCGCCCCGGGAAGCAAATCGGCCTCGCACAGCACCTGGAATCCATTACAGATCCCGAGCACCGGCATTCCTCGGCCGGCGGCGGCGATGACCTCGCCCATGACGGGGGCGAACTTGGCGATAGCCCCGCAGCGCAGGTAGTCACCGTAGGAGAACCCGCCGGGAACCACGACTGCGTCGACGGCCTTGAGGTCGGCATCGCCGTGCCACAGGCTCACGGCCTCGGCACCGGCGAGGCGCACGGCACGGGCGGCGTCGACGTCGTCCAGGGTGCCGGGGAAGGTGATAACCCCGACCCGCGCGCTCACGACGGCTCCCGGCTGACCGACCAGTCCTCGATCACCGTGTTGGCCAACAGTGATTCGGCGATCTTTGCCAATTCGTCGTCGGTCACGGTGTCGTCCACCTCAAGCTCAAACCGCTTGCCCTGCCGCACGTCTGAAACTCCGGCGTGGCCGAGGCGGCCGAGCGCTCCCGAGATGGCCTGGCCCTGCGGGTCGAGAATCTCGGCCTTGGGCATCACGTGAACAACAACCCGGGGCACTGGAGCTCCTCTGACGCGGTGGATGGTGCTGAGTTGATCCTAGATGCCGGGTTGATCCGCTCGGTGGCTCAGGGGCAGGAGCCGATGTAGGCAACACACAACGGCGCGCCGAGCGACTCGAAGACGGTCGCGTCGATGACCGCGGGCCAGGGCGTCCGGGGCGGGGATTGCGACCACAGCGCAAGTTCGGTGACGGTGCTGTTGACCGGGTCGGCGAGCAGATACTGATGCAGGATCACCGGCCCTCCCACTGCGGCGGCCAGCCGCTCGGGCTCGTCGGTGGTCACCGACGGCGAGGCGGCAGCGTTGGTCTGCTGGCAGGCCCGCAACGCATCGACCGCGGCAGTGAAGGTGTCCAGCGCGAGTTCACCTCCCCTCCTGGTCTCACCAGGCCAGTGGAGTATCTGAGCCTGGAGTTGCCTCTCTCCCTCGGCGTTGTTGACCACCGCACGATCCGCGACCGCGTAGTTGCGAGGGTCCTGCGCGACCGGCGGGCTGGCACAGAGTTCCTCGAATCGGAACCGCGAAGGCCGCGCGGTCACCGCCACGCCGGACAATTCAGGCCAGTCATAGCGGGAATCCAAGGGGATCGATAGCGGCGAGATCCAGCTTTACACCCACCCGGCCTTGCTGGTGCCGCCGCTTTATCGCGAAAGCTGGTCCGCCGCCGAAATCGCCGATGCCTTCGATGGCGAACTGCGCGAAAGGCTGGTCCCGTGCGGCGTGCTCGGCATGGAGCATGGGCCGGTCCCGCTGACCAGCGGCTTCTGGAGTCGTTCGTAATGTCCAATCCGCCTGATGACCGCCCGGTCTATCGCCTGCTAACCGGCAAGGATGACCGCGCCTTTTGCGAGCGCGTGTCCGAGGCGCTGGAGCAAGGCTGGCAGCTTTACGGTTCTCCAACCATTACGTGGGATCATGAGGCTGGCTACATGAAGGCAGCACAGGCGGTGGTCTGGA
>CAIWCQ010000080.1 GCA_903911165.1 uncultured Actinomycetes bacterium
CCCTACACCGGCAACTACCTTGGGCAGCGCCGCGAACTCGACGGTCTGGTCGGCTGGGCCAACCAGCTACACCGATTCTTCGGCAATGACGGCCCCACCGTGTCGGTGCCCGCCCTGGGGCACTTCATCGCGCCGTCGTCCTATCCCGACGCCTCGATGAAGGTGGGCGTGGGCAACCTCATTGTCGAGATGACTGCGGTGTGGATCCTGGTGCTGCTGGCCAGCGGGATCTTTCTGTGGTGGCCCCGGGCCACCGAACGCGGAAAGCCACGGTTGGCGATCCGTTGGCGCAAGGGCGGCCGGCTCCGCTGGCGCGATCTGCACGCCACCACCGGAATCCTCCTCTCAGTGGTGTTGATCGGTTACATCGTGTCCGGACTGACCTGGTCGCGGTACTGGGGCGAAAACTGGCGCGCGGTCGCATCGACGGTGACCCCCTCCACCGAAGTGGACGCGCCCTCCACCCCGGCGAAGGTCGGTGACTTCGACCGCCTTGGCAGGCGCATCGCGTGGGCGGATAAGGACGACCCGGTCTATGCCTCAGACCCGGGCCCCGGAGTGCCGATGACATTGGGGTTCAACGAGATTGATGAGATCGCCAAGTCGGAGAACATGCTGCCCGGCTTCTCCATCGTTCCACCCTCGGATTACCCCGGCAGCACAGCGGACGACGAGACGGTCTATGGCAGCTACACCGTCGTCAACCACTGGCCGCAGCGACTCTCCGAACAGCGCACCCTCTACCTCAACCAGTTCACCGGCCAGACGATCGCCAACTCCACCGCCGACCAGGACGGCGCACTGGCACGGATCACCAGTTGGAGTGTGGCCATGCACATGGGCAACCAGTACGGGGTGCTCACCCGCATCCTGGCCACCCTGGCGTGCTTGGGTCTGCTGACGAGCATCACCACGGCGATGCTCATGTGGTGGAAGCGCCGGCCGACCGGCAGAACCGGGTTGCCGGGCCGAACCAGCGATGCCCAACGCGGCGACACCCCGCGGGGGGCGGTGGCCGCGATCGCCGTTATCGCAACCGCGTTGGCCGTGCTGTACCCGTCCTTCGGCGTGACGCTGATCGTGGTGCTGGTCGCCGAAGGAATTCTGTCGGCTGTCCGCGGTCGGGGCAGCGCGGTCGGGGCCGATTCCGGCGGCTAAGCGAATTTCCCCGGCCCGGTCACCTGAGTCGGCTGCGCGGATTAGCATCAGCGCCTATGACGGACCAGGGAGCCCAGCCGTACGAGGACCTCGGCGCGTGGCTGACCGACGACCTCTTCCCTGGCTGGGCCCGCTACTGGAACGACACTGACGCCGTTCCACCCACATTCGAAACCCCGAAGCCGCCGTGGTTCCGCAACACCCGCGTGCTCGCCGGGGTCATCGCCGCCGCAGCCTCGGCGCTGGTGGTGGCTGGCGCGGCCCTGGTGGCGCTCAACAATTCCGCGTTTCCCCAGACCAGCCCACTTCGCAGCATCAGCACCGCGACGCCGACGCCCGTGCCGAACTCCGCGGTCAGCGTCCCGGCACCGGTAGTCGAACCGGCACCTACCGAAGCGGTGACCGAACCCGCCATCGGTCCCGACTCTGGCCCCGAACTACCGCCGTCGGCCGCCGATGATCCGCCCGCGCCGCGATTGGCGGTTCCGGACCGCTCCGACGGGCCGCGGATCAATGTCACCCGAACACCGATGAGCTTCGCCCCGGTACCCGGAAACTGACCGGATCGGCCTCAGTCCGTCTCGAAGGCCGCCGCCGCTTCCTTCTGTAAATCGATGTAGGCCTTCTCGCTGACGTCGACCGCAACGCCCAAGATCTCACCGCCGGTGAACGTTCCGGGATTCTTGTACTGATCGGAGACGTTGTCGCCGCTGTCGTAGCCCACACACAGTCCGTCACCGGAAAGGGTGAACTTGCCGATCTGGGCTCGCATCGGCCCGGTCGCCACCGCTTTCTCGTTCACGTACAACGTTGTCGTTCCGAGGGACTCGCCGTACTGGCCGGCTTTCTCGCGCTTGAACTCCATGCCGAGTACGTGCTTGCCCGGCGGCAGCGGCTCGGAGGTAAACACCTGCTCGGGCTTGATGCCCAGGAAGTTGTAGACATAGTTCAGTCGGCCGTCCTTGATGAACAGCGAGTGCCCACCGAAGCGCGACCCGTGCGCGATGATCACGCCCTCTGCCTCAGCGGTGATATCGACGTCGGCGACGATCTTGTAGGACTTGCCCCGAATGTTGACCGCCACTCCCTCGGGCACCGGGGCGGTCTCGGGGTAGTAGATGTAGCGGTTGCGCGGCGGCTCGGACTGCGGCCGCTCGTTGGCGAGTTGCTCGACCGCGACACGGTCGTCGAGGGGAAGGACGAAGTTGTTCTTGGCCTCCTCGTCCCAGACCGCGATCAGTTCTTTGAGTTTGTCGGGGTACTGATCGGCGACGTTGGTGGATTCCGAACGATCCTCATCGACGTGATACAGCTCCCAGGGATCAGCGTCGAAGTTGCCTTTACCGCTGATCGCCGCGTGCACTGCAGCGGCCTTCCAGCCGTCCTGCCAGATCCCGCGAGTGCCCAGCATCGCGTAGTACTGGCGCTTCTTCGTGGTGGGAGCTTCCTGGGCATCGAAGCTGTAGCGCATCGAGACACCGTTGATCGGGTACTGCTTAGCCCCTCTGTACTCCTCGGGCATCGAGATACCCGCCACGTCAAGGATGGTCGGCGCGATATCGGTGGCGTGGTGATATTGCTGGCGCACTTCACCTTTGGCCTTGATGCCCTTCGGCCACGAGATCACCAGCGGATCACAGGTGCCACCGGAATACTGCGAGTAGCGCTTGAACATCTGGAACGGCGTGGAGAAGGCGACCGCCCAGCCGGTCGGGTAGTGGTTGTAGGTGTCTGGACCACCGAGGGTTTCCAGATACTTCAGGTTCTCCGACAGTTCGTCGGGGTAGCCGTTGAAGAACTTGTTCTCGTTGACTGAACCGTTCGGTGAACCCTCGCCGGAGGCGCCGTTGTCGGCGCAGTAGAACACGATCGTGTTGTCGAGCTGACCGGTCTTCTCAAGGTAGTCGACGATCCGACCGACCTGGGCATCGGTGTACTCCGAGAATCCCGCGTACACCTCCGCCATCCGGGAGAACAGCTTCTTCTCGTCGGCGTTGAGCGACGCCCACGGCCGTACCGCGTCGGCCGGCATCGCGACGTCCTCGGGCAGTGGGTTGATCGGCGTCATCTTGGTGTCCTTGGGGAACACACCTTTGTCGATCATCCGGGCCAAGACCCAGTCCCGGTAGGCCTCGTAGCCATCGTCGAACTTGCCCTTGTACTTGTCGGCGTATTCCTGCGGGCTGTGATGCGGGGCGTGGTTGGCGCCCGGGCAGAACCACAGGTACCACGGCTTGGACGGGTTGGACGATTTCTGGTCGCGCAGCATCCGGATCGCCTGGTCGGCAAGGTCTTTGGAAAGGTGGTAGCCCTCTTCCGGGCTGTAGGGTTGCTCGATGAACCGGTTGTCCTCGGTCAGGTCCGGGTACCAGTTGTTGGTCTCCCCGCCGAGGAAACCGTAAAACCGGTCGAAGCCCTGCTGCAGTGGCCACGACGACTTGTTCCCGCCGCTGGCGACGTCCTCCTCGGGCACGTTGTGGTTCTTGCCGATCCAGAAGGTGCTGTAGCCGTTGTCCTGCAACACCTGACCGATGGTGGCGCACTGCGCGGGCAGTCGCGCGGCGGCACCCGGAAAACCGTTGGAGCCCTCGGTGATCGCCGCGAACCGGTTGACATGGTGATTGCGTCCGGTAAGGAAGCAGGACCGGGTGGGTGAGCACAGTGCGGTGGTGTGCCACTGGGAGTACATCACCCCGTTGTCGGCCAGACGCTGCATCACCGGCATCTCGATGCGACCGCCGTACGGCGACCAGGCCGCCATCCCGGTGTCGTCGTAGAGCACTACCAGAACATTCGGCGCACCCTCGGGTGCGCGTTTGAGTTCGAACGGCTTCCAGTCCGGCGTGGAGTTGCGGACGTCGAGTTCGATCTTGCCGTCGAAGCCCTCATTGATGCCGGTGCCGTAGCCCGGAGGA
>CAIWCQ010000081.1 GCA_903911165.1 uncultured Actinomycetes bacterium
CTCCGTGACCTCGCCTAACCTATGACCTAGCCGGTCACCGGGTCGACGACCGGCTCAGCGACGGATTCGGAGACGGCCTCGGGCACCAGTTCGACGGCGGGTTCAACGACGGGTTCAACGACGGGTTCGACGAGCGGTTCAGCGACGGGTTCGACGACGGGTTCGACGACCGGGTCGACGAGCGGTTCGACCACCGGCTCAGCGACGGGGGCGACGACCGGTTCGACCACCGGTTCAGCTAAGGGTTCGACGACCGGTTCGACAACCGGCTCGACAACCGGCTCGACAACCGGCTCGGCGACAGGTTCGGTCACCGGTGCAGCCACGGGTGCGGGGCTGTGCATTTCCTCGGCCTGCACCGGCAGGTACATGTGCCGGGTGAACTGCGACTGATAGGCGCCGCCGCCGCCGACCCGCACGCCCGAGCCGCTCTCGCCGCTGGACACCGGGGTGCCGTCGGGCAGTGTCACGGCGGCGTGGCCGCCGTTCCAGCCGATCACGACCGATCCGGGTGCCGAGCCGTAGTGGAACCCTCGTGCCAGGAGGGCGGATTCAATATTCCCGGTGTTGAACCTGCTGCCGAAGGCAGGTCGGCCCGAGGCCACGTTGGCGACCCACGAGGCCAATCCGGAACAGTCTGTTCCGGCCGGCGTATCGCCACCGGGAATGTACGGCGTGCCGGATACTTGAGTGATTAGCGACAGCAATGCCGCGAGAGCAAACATTTGATAAACGCTAACAGAATGAATTGCGCGCCCCCAACATCAAGCTTCCCAATAGGCTGTGGTGTCGGTCACTTTTCCTGCAATAGTGTGTTATCGCACACCCCGGAATTTGCCGCCGAAATTCCTTGATAATCGGGCTAAAAACACACTTCAAGGCCATATTTGGAATGGCGGTTGCGGCTATTCGCAGTTATGCTCCACTGATCCATTCGAGTACGTGAATCGTTAACTATTCTCCATCATTTCCGATTCAATCGGATCGGCGGACCCCGGAAGAAACCGCGCATCCGCTGCCTGAAAAAATGAGAATCGGATCTGAATTCGGTAATGGAGTGATTCGAATACGACAATGCCGGCCGCAGGTGGCATCATCGTCGAGTATGCGAGTCCTGGTGCAACGCGTCACCTCGGCCTCGGTGTCGGTGAACGGAGAACTTGTGGGCGCGATCCGGCCCGTTGGTCAGGGACTGCTCGCCCTCGTCGGGGTGACTCATACCGACGACGCCGCCACCGCGGCGCGGATGGCCGCGAAACTCTCGGCACTGCGGATCCTCGACGATGAGCAATCTGCCGCCGACACCGGAGCGCCGGTCCTCGTGGTGAGTCAGTTCACCCTCTACGGCAACACCACCAAGGGCCGCCGGCCGACCTGGAACGCGGCGGCACCCGGGGCGCACGCCGAACCACTGGTGAATGTGTTGGCCGAAACGTTGCGCGCACTGGGATCAGAGGTCCAGACCGGTGTCTTCGGCGCTCACATGCAGGTCGAGTCCGTCAACGATGGGCCGGTTACCGTGATGCTGGAGTTGTGACTTGCCGATATTTGCGCCGATTTGTTACCCGCCCGCGCCCAACCAACGACGTTGAGACGGCAGACTGAACACCTGATGGAAACACAGCTGATGGACAAGATCCTTCTCGTACCCGGCGCCTTCGTCACCTACGAAGACTTCGGTAGGCGATTCTTCGAGCAGGCTGTGACCGAGGAACGAGTGGCGGCGGCATTCGCTGAGATCGCCGGCGACGAGTTCGAAGTCGGCCCGATGGCCCAGGGGCCGGGCGGCCTGGCACGGGTGACCGCGAAGGTGAAGATTCAGCAGCCGATCGTGCGGCGCACTCTCGGCGACACCATCACCTTCGCGATCCGCATTCCGCTCATCATTGAACTCGTCATCGACCTGTGGCTGGACAAGCAGCGATTCGTCATCGACGGTGACATCGCGCTACGGGCCACCGCGCGTGCGGCCGAACCGTTGATGATCGTGATCGACGTGGCCAAACCCCGGCCGTCCGATATCGCCGTGCACGTGACGTCGAAATCGCTGCGGGGGGAAATCCTTCGGATCCTGGCCGGCGTCGACGGCGAGATCAAACGATTCGTCGCGGCGTATGTGACCGAGGAGATCGACAGCCCGGCATCGCAGGAGGCCAAACTCATCGACGTGTCTGAGCAATTGCGTTCCGCCTGGGACACCATCGCGGGCGTCTAGCGGTCGGACTCCAGACGCTCGCCGCCCGTTGCCCGCGAGACCGCTCCGATTACCCGACCGGGGTGGCGATAACGGTGACCACGCCCGGAGCGCCCGGCGTGGGACGCCCGCCTGCGGTCGCACCGCCTGGCGTATTGGCCGCCGAGACCACCGCGGGCAACTCGGGTTGGGCGGCGGAGGTGCAGTCGAGCATCAGCGACATCTTTCCGCCGCTGGTCACCTTCTGGCTGCTCACCAGGCACTGCGCCTGGGGGAAGTCGCTTCCCACCGATCCGCCGAACGACGCCGACACACCCTGCGCGCGCAGGATTGCTACCGCCTTCGCATAAATCTCACCGACCACGTTGTAGGTGGAGTTGGAGGACGGGTTGGCGCTGCCGGCGCCACTGCCCACGGACACTGCGGCCGCACCGGCCACCGCGGCGACGCTGAGTGCGAGCACGAGTTTCCGCACGGCGAACCTCCCTGTCGTTCTCGAAGATAACGCAGCGTCGCTGCTTTGGCCTATCGCTGGCCTATCGCTGGTCTATCGCTGGGGCCGGATGGAAACGTTTCAGAACGCGTCCCGATAACGTTCCTGCTCCAGGACCGCCTCGAGGTCGCCGAGTCGTTTCATCGACGAAACCGCCCGCGACGTGCGCATGTTTGCGGCCAGCAGGTCCTGGTGGCGATCCACGAAGGCCCAGTACCCGGCGGTGAACGGGCAGGCGTCGGGCCCGAGGCGTTTCTTCGGATCGAAGCGGCAGGACCGGCAGTGGTTGCTCATCTTGTTGATGTAGGCACCGCCCGAGGTGTAGGGCTTGGTGGCCAGCAGGCCGCCGTCGGCGTGCTGACTCATACCGATCACGTTGGTGGGCATCACCCAGGCGTAACCGTCGACGAATGAACTGGCGAACCAGTCCGACAGTTCGCGGGGTTGATAACCCCGCTGTAGCCCGTGGCTGCCGAGGATCATCAAACGCTGGATGTGGTGGGCCCACCCGCGCTCCCGGACGCCGCCCAGAGCCTGGCTCAGGCACTCCGCATCCACCGAGTCGGCGTCGAGGTCGGTCCACCAGTCCGGCAATGGGGTGTGCGCGCCCAGGGAGTTGTTGTCCAGGTAGTCCGGGCCGAAGTGCCAGTACAGCTGCCACATGTACTCGCGCCAGCCCAGAATCTGACGAATGAAACCCTCGACGGCGGCCAACGGGGCGGTGCCGTCCCGGTACGCCTGTTCGGCTGCCGCGACGGCGTCGAGTGAGTGCAGCACCCCCAGGTTCAGCGGCACCGACAGCAGCGAGTGCGCCATTGCCCAGTCTTCCCCCAGCATGGCGTCCTCGTAGCGGCCGAACAGCGGCAGCCGTTCGGCGACGAAACGCCGTAGGGTTTCGTCGGCCTCGGCCGGTGTCACCGCGAACAGTCGGGGCCCGTCCACCCCGACAGTGTTGAGGTCCAGCGCATCGAGGTCGCGGCGTACCTGCGCGTCGATGTCGTCTTCCACCGGCCACCAGGGTGGCGGCACGTCCAGCGTCGTCGCGCCCTTCGGCGGCGATTCCCGGTTGTCGGTGTCGAAGTTCCATCGGCCATCCACCGGTTGATCGCCGTCCATCAGCACCCCGAACCGCCGGCGCTGCTGGCGGTAGAAGTCCTCCAGTCGGAAGCGTTTCCGTTCGCCGGCCCACGCGCTGAATTCCGCGCGCCCCAGCGCGAAGGTGGGTGTGGGCAGCACGTCGGCCACCAGTCCGTCGCGGCGTAACCGCGCCACGAACCCCTCGGCGGCATGGGAGGTGGGTTCACACACCAGCACCGGCCTGCCGTAACTGCGCAATGCCTCGGTGTAGGTGTCGGCGCGGATCAGGGTGGCCCGGTCGCCCAGATCGGCTTCGGCGTGCCGCAGAGCGGACAGCACCAGGTGCAGCTTCTGGCGGTGCGACCGGCGCCGGCCCAGTGCCGAGGTGGATTCGATCAGCAGTACGTCGCGGTGGGCGTGCTCACCGTCGTAGATCCGTGGGCTGAGTTGGTCAGCGAACAACCACAGCGGGGTGTCGTCGGAGCTCATCGCGCCGATGCTACGTCGCTGGCCCCGACTCTAACTGCGCTAGTATCCGGCGGTGGCCAGAGTTCCCGGGTTCCGCGGTTCGCGGGGGTTGGGCTTCCAATCCAAGCTGCTGGTGATGTTGCTGGCGGTCAGCGTCCTGTCGGTGCTCGTCGCCGGTGCCATCGGTTACCTGTCGGGCACCTCGTCGCTGCGCGAGGCCGAATTCCAGCGGCTGACCCAACTGCGCGAATCGCGTGCCCGGGAGATCACCGACTTCTACCAAAGCATCATCGACACCGCCACGATCATCTCGCACAGTTCCTCCACGATCGACGCCGTCCAGGAGTTCACCCCGGCCTTCGCCGCACTACAGAAGACCCCGTTGCCGCCGGGCGCGGAGAAGGCCGTGGCCACCTATTACGCGGACGTGTTCGGGCCCGCGCTGGCCAAGGGCACCGGCGAGGAAGTCGACCCGGAGTTGTTCGCTCCGACGTCGAACGCCCAGACCTATCTGCAGAACGCCTACATGGTGCCCGCCAAGGGGGATTTCGTCGCCGCCGCGAAAGTCACCTCGGCCGGTGACGACAGTGAATGGACCAAGGTCAACGCCCGCCACCAAGAGTTCTTCGCCGACTTCGTTACCCGGTTCGGTTTCGACGACGTGATGCTGCTCGACACCGACGGCAACGTCGTTTACACCGCCGTGAAGGGTGTCGACTTGGGCGCCAACCTCCGGGACGGCCCGTACGAGACGACAAAGTTCGCCGAGGCATACCGGGAGGCGATGCAGGCCAGCTCGGTCGACGAGGTGATCCTCACGGACTTCGAGCACTACGCGCCCGCCTACGGCGTGCCTACACCCTGGGTGATGACGCCGATCGGCGACGCCGACGGCATCTACGGGGCGTTGGCGCTGCAGCTGCGGCCTTCCAAAATCAATGCCGTGATGACCGGGAACGAGGGGTGGGAGGCCGACGGTCTCGGCCGTACCGGGGAGACCTACCTGGCCGGGCCGGACAAGCTGATGCGCTCGATCTCCCGGGACCTGCTGAGTAATCCTGAAGGCTTCGTCGCCGACGTGGCTGCCAACGGTACGTCGGAAGCCGTTGCCCGGCGAGAGGTCGAGACCCGCGACAGTGTGCTGCTGCAACCGGTGAACACCGTCGCGGTCGACCGGGCGCTGGCGGGGGAGACCGGCGTCGACACGGCGCGAGATTACGTCGGCGCGGAGTCGCTGGTGGCCTACGCCCCGCTGGACATCCCCGGCCTGGACTGGGCGATCGTCGCGACGATCCGCAAGTCTGAGGTGCTGGCCCCGGTCGACCGTTTCGCCCGCAACCTTGCCCTGTCCACCGCGGCGATCGTTCTGATCGTGAGCCTGCTGGCGCTGCTGTTCAGCCGCATTCTGACCCGACCGGTCAAGGCGCTTGCCGACGCGGTGCGCCGGGTCAGCGGCGGCGAACTCGGTGTCAGCGTGCCGGTGACCGCTCGCGACGAGTTCGGCGAGTTGGGGTCGGCGTTCAACGACATGAGCGCCAGCTTGCAGACCAAACAGCAACTCATCGTCGAACAGCGCCGGGAGAACGACGAACTGCTGTCCTCCCTGATGCCCGAGACCGAGGCCCGCCGATACCGCGACGGCGAGGAAAACATCAGCACCGAGTACCGCGATGTGTCGGTCGTCTACGCCCAGTTGCTTGGGTTCGACGACTTCGCCCGCTCGCTGCCGGCCGGGGAGTCCGTCGCCACCCTCAACTCGCTAGTGGGGGCCTTCGACGGCGCGGCCGAACGACACGGCGTCGATCAGGTGCGCAGCATGCAGGACAACGGTCTGCTGGCGACCTGCGGACTGGTCGTGCCGAGGGTTGACCACGCCAGTCGCATCATCGCCTTCGCCAAGGAAGTCACCGAGATCCTGGACAGCTTCAACGACCAGAATGGCTCCGCGCTGACGGTGCGGATCGGCATCGACAGCGGGCCGGTGACCAGTGGCCTGGTGGGTCAGCGCTCCACCATCTACGCGCTCTGGGGTGAGGCGGTCGACCTCGCCCACCGGGTCCACTCGGCCACCGGCTCGGCGGGAATCTTCGTCAGCGACCGGGTCCGCGACGCCGTGTTGGGCATCTATCCGCTCTCCGAAGCTGGCACCGTCACCGGTGCGGCAGGACCGGAGAAGGTCTGGCGCCTCGACATCGGGTCGGCACAGCCGCTATGAACGCGCTCATCGCCCAGCCCTGGTTCTGGCCGGCGATACTGGTCATCGTCGGCCTGCCCATCGCGCTGCTGATCCTGCACGAACTGCACAACACGCTAGTTCGTCGCAACAGTGCCTACGCCAAACCCGTTGGGCTGCTGCGCAACTGGGTTCTGCCCGCCTGCGCGGTATATCTACTCCTCGGACAGTTGGAGGCCGCCGACGCCGATCCGACCTGGTCGAAGGTCGCCGCGTCGGTGTTCGGGTTCCTGGTCATGCTGCTGCTGCTCTCCGGGGTGAACGCGGCACTCTTCGGCGAGGCCCGAACCGGCAGTTGGCGCGAGCGACTGCCCGGCATCTTCGTCGACCTGGGCCGATTGGTCCTGATCGTCCTGGGCATCGGTTTACTGCTGTCCTGGGTGTGGGGCGCGAACATCGGCGGCCTTATCACCGCGGTCGGGGTCACCTCCATCGTGATCGGCCTTGCCGTGCAGAGCGCGGTGGGTCCGGTGATCTCCGGCCTGCTGCTGCTCTTCGAACAACCGTTCCGGATCGGCGACTGGCTGGACACCAAGTTCGGCAAAGGCCGGGTGGCCGAAGTGAACTGGCGTGCGGTGCACATCGACACCGAAAACGGGATCCAAGTCGTCCCGAACGCCGCGCTGGCGGGGGATTCCTTCGTGAACCTCAGCCGCACGACCGCGCCCTATTTCAAGGCGAAGGCGAC
>CAIWCQ010000082.1 GCA_903911165.1 uncultured Actinomycetes bacterium
CGGCGGCGGCGGCGATGCCTTCGTCTTCGGCTCGAACTTGCCGCCCTTTTTCGAGTCGTACGTTCCTGCTTTGCCTGGATTCTGCTCAGCCATGTCAGTGCCTCCCGTTAGATCCTGTTGTCAACGTACTCCTCTGATGAGTCACCACGTCATTCATTGAATCGCGCGATGTGCGCGAGAATCTGATCCATCAGGCCCGGGGGGAGCGTCATCGTCAGGGTCGCGTCATCGAGAGCGACGACGTCGCCGCGACTGGTATAGGGCAACAGGTCCTGGGCTTCGCCGACCCGGGCGCACATCGTGGTGAAGAATTTCTGATAGCCCAGCAGCGGACAGAGGGTGAAGTGGCCCGCGTCCTGGACGAAGACGCGTGCCTCGCTGAGAACCGGGGTCTGCAGGCAACGTTCGGCGTGGATGAGCAGTCCGTCGTGGTAATCCATCAAGCGGTTGGCGACGCTGATGATCGCGCCGGCGTCGGCATCGCTGTCGTCGGAGAACTTACCGAACGCGCCCTCAAAGGCGGGGCTGAGCATGAATTGCTCCAACTGCGCGACGAGATCGACAACGGACGTCATCGCTGTGTAGACGACAGCGGAGTAGGCCCGGCCGCTCAACGGTGGTGTCCCGGGATGAGGTTGGTAGCCCGAGGCGACGGCACGAAGCCGTGCCGCGACGGCATTGCGGCGTCGCAGCACCACCGAGGTGAACAGCGCCCACGGCCACGCCGCGGGCTTGTCGGCGACAAGGCGATCAAACTCCTTCTCGGTGGTCGCAACCTTGGCGATGACCGCCGTCTTCTCATGCGGGGGAAGCACGCGCCGCGGCGTCGGGTCGATGGGCCGGGCCAGTGCCGCCGCCAGTTCGCGAAGGTCGGCCGGCATCGGCCATGGCGACAACTCCGCTCGGTGTCGATCCGCGGAATACATCACCCAACCGACGCCGGCGATCACGCCGGCACCGGCAATGCCCAGCAGCCACCATTGATTGAACATCCCCACCAAAAACAGCACGCTCCCGGCGACCAGCCCGACCCGGGTGCCACCGGACAGTCGTTTCGATGTCGCGCTCACCGGCTTGATCCCCCCACTTCGCTTAGTCCGACGCCGACCTAGTCCGCCGCCGACCTAGTCCGACGCCCGCTGGGCGACGATGTCGGCCGTGTGCGGGACGTAGTGCTCCAACCGGATCTCATTCTCACCGCTGTAGCGGTAGGCAACGAGGGTGCCGCCGCGGACGGCACTGAAGTCGACGCATGCGGTGTAGGAAGTCCAGTCATCGCGCGCAACGGGTTCCCACTCACGCCAGTAGTGGCCGTAGAACAGCGGAATTGTGTCCTTGTAGACGTAGTCCAGGTGCTTGGGATCGACCTCGCGCGGCTCATAGTCCGGGTAGCGTCCGCCGTCCTTGAGCTTCGCGGCGCGGAGTTCGGCCAACGCCGGCAGCGTGGACGCGTCGTGATCCCACCACTTGATACGCGCCTTCTCCCGGGACTTACCTGCCTCGGCATCCCAATACGACGCCATGTCATAGTCGTGCAGCGCAATCTCGGGACCCTTCAGCAACACCTCCACGGCATCGTGCAACGCACTGCCGAAAGTCGTGGCGTCGACAAAATGATCAACCTTTGACAGCCGCTCCGAACCTCCGGTGACCGCCCGGACGACATCGATCGATGCCTGGTGCCAGCAGGCGTGAATCACCCGGATGGTGGTCAGGTCGAGCCACAGCGGCAGGGTCTTGAACCACTCGACCCATCGCGCCTGATCCTGGGCGGGCAGCGCCAGGAACTCCTTGTGTTGAGCCCGGTTGTGATCCGAGTGTTGACGGAGGGGCTTGCCGGTCTTCGGATCCCTGGTAGCCCAGCAGATCGCGTTGAACTCGTGGTTGCCCATCACGATCTGGGCGGAGCCGGCGTCGACCATCGCCTTGACCAACTCCAGGGTCCGCAGTTGTTCGCCCCCGCGGTCGATGAGATCGCCGACGAATACCGCGGTGCGCTCAGGGTGGGAATAGACGCCGCTATCGGCGCTGTAGCCGAGGCTTGTCAGGCGCTCTTCAAGCAGCGTCGCCATGCCGTGAACGTCGCCGATGATGTCATAACCACTCATGACCCGATGGTGTCACGAGGGTGTGACAGCTGACCGCTGAGCAGCATCTATGCCTGCGGATACGGCGCCCAACGCTTGTTGAAACCGGCCTTGCGCACCGCGAGTTGCGCGGCTCGCTGCTCGGGCGTCACCAGCACCGTGCCGGCCGGGAGATAGTCGGCGAGGTCGGCGACCTTGACCACCTGTGATTCGACTGTCGGTGTGTCGAGCGAGTCGGGGTCGAGGTTCTGGAACCGCATCGAGATGATGCCCTGGTTGAGTCCGCCGGTCGACACCCAGTTCCGCACCAGCGGATCAGTCGGCGAGACCACCATGGTGTAGGTGCCGTCGAGGTTGGCGACGGACTGATCGTTGTTGAGGCTCGTCTGCTCGTTCCAGTAGTCACCGGTGATCGTCCAGTCGTCGTAGACCGGAACGGTGAAGAACCCGGCACTGGCCGGGTCGATGGTCAGGATCAGCGCCTCGTCGTCGTCGAGTTGGAAGTAACCGTTGCTCTGCAGCTGGTTGGCCAGGAACTCGGCGTTACTGGCCGGTGGCGTCATCACGTTGGGTGGCCGGAGTTCACCGGTCGCGGGGTCGGTGGTGGCCAAGGCCATGTACTTGGCCTCCTGATTGGCCCCCCGAACGATCATCAGCAGCGCGGTCAGCGAGCCCCGCACGATCGGCGCCTCGGCGATTGCCAGCGGCGGGATCAGCGACGCCAGCGAGGCCAGTAGCGGGTTGTCGTTGACCAACGAGCCCAGCAGCACGAACCCGCCGAGCTGGGCGAACAGACTGTTGGGTGGTCCGCTGACCCGCTGAACCTCGAGCTCCATGGGCTCCTCGACGGCCCAGTCGCCCAGGGTGTTGCGCGCGGCGATCAGGGTGGAACTCGACGTTAGTTGCAGATGATTGCGCTGCCCGGGCGTCGCCGCGGCGCCGCTGACGGTGATCACGAACGAACCATCCGGACTGACGTCGAGATCATCGAGCGTCAGGATCGTCGAGGTGGTGCCGGAGGTGCCCTCCAGCACGCTGAAGGTGGTGTCGGCCGGGATGCCCTCGTAGAGCCGACCGGTGAGCACGTACTCGGAGGTCTTGTTCACCGGTATGAAGCGGTAG
>CAIWCQ010000083.1 GCA_903911165.1 uncultured Actinomycetes bacterium
CTGGCCGGTGTTTGCAGTGCTCGGCGCAATCCTCGCGGTTGCGGCCGTCATCGCGCGGTGGCGCCGGGGATCCGGGCGCAGCGAACCCGTTCCCGTCGTTGATGTCGCTGGCTGGGCGGCCGTGCTGATACTGCCGCCGCTGATCTACGTTTTCGCGTTGGCATCCGGTCTCAGTACACAGGCGTCGATCTTCGCCGCGTTCCTCACCGCGACGGTGCTGCTATGGGTGTTTGGTTCGGTGGCCGAGTTCGTTCCGGCACTCGTCGCCGTGGTGGCAACGCTGTTCATCGGACTGGCCCCGCCGGAGGTAGCACTCGGCGGATTCGCCTCGCCGAGCCTGCTTCTATTGCTTGGGGTCTACGCGCTGTCGGCGGTGATCAGTTCCTCCGGGCTGAGTTACCGGCTGATGACGCGGTTGCTGCTATGGCTGCCGGACAAGCCGATGTGGCACCAGATCACGCTGCTGGGTTCGGGCTATGCCCTCTCACCGCTGATGCCCTCGGCCAATGCTCGTCTGTCGCTGCTCATGCCGGTGTTCAAAGACATGGCGTCCGGCCTGAGATTGCCGAATCGTGGGCCGGCGATCACCGGGTTGCTGGCGGCGATGTTCGGCGGCGCGCTGCTCTTCTCGCCGATGATGTCGACCAGTAAGTCTTCGAACATCGCGGGTCTGAGTCTGCTGCCGCAGCAGGTGCAGTTCGAATTCGCCGGCTTGTTCTGGCTCGTCGCGGCGGCGGTTGCCGCCATCGGTGTGACGGTGGTTCATCTGGTAGTGCTGCCACGGATCTTTCCGTCCGAAGGACAAGCGCCGCTGCCGCGCGATCACATGCAACGCAAACTCGCCGACATGGGGCCCCTGAAGCCTGCGGAATGGATTGCCGCAAGCGGGTTCGTCTTCTTTCTCCTCGGATCGGCAACGACCGGTTGGCACCACGTCAAACCGCCGTACCTCGCCGGATTTGTCTTGCTGGCACTGCTCCTCAGTGGAGCGTTGCTACGTAAAGGATTCCAGCGCGAACTCGACTGGCCGATGATCGTCTTCCTCCTCGGCATCGACAGCATGATGCGCATCATGGACCACCTTGGCCTGGCGCAAGCCTTAGCGCGCGTCGTGGGTCATGGGTTCGACTTCGTCGACGGCCGAATCGGGCTCTTCATTCTGATCACGCTGGGTGTCACGCTGGCCGTGCGCCTTGTGCTGCCGGTGACGGCAGGGATGCTCACCGCCGTCGTCATATTGCTTCCGGTTGCCGCTGCGCAGGGAATCCACCCCTGGATTTGCGTGTTCTGTGCAGCCATGTTCAGTGACATCTCGTTCTTCCGCCACCAGGGCACCAACGGGATCATGCAGATCCGAGCCGCGGGCCTGTTCGAGGAAACCGACGAACGGTCATTTCTTCGGTACAACATGGTGATGAACGCAGCCCGGGTAGCGGTCGTCTTCGCGTCGATTCCGTGGTGGGGTTGGCTGGGGTTGCTGTGAAGAGACCTGGTGCGACGAAACTCGGAATGAACCTTCTCATCGGGGCCGTCATCGTGGCCTTCGTGGTGCTCCTCGGGTTCTTCAACGTGACCAAGCCACGCATCCTCGTGCTGCATTCGGCAGCGCAGGACTCCCCGTGGGTACAGCAGGTGGACCGAGGCATGCGCGAGGCTCTGAAACAGAATCGACGGCCGGTCAGCGTCGAGTGGAACTACCTCGGCTTGGGTGCACCGGCCTTCCCCCGAAGCCCCGAGGAGGCCAGTGCTCAGGCCCGCCGGGCCATCGAGCAGTTCAAGCCCGACGTGTTGATCGCCGTCGACGACGAAGCGAACTCCCTGGTGGCCCGGGATTACGTGGGGCGAGACACCCCGCGCATCCTCTACGTCTCTGTCGACCGCCCCCCGGCGGCCTTCGGTTATCAGGGGGCGCAAAACGTGTCGGGTATCGCCGAGCAACTGCCCTGGGACGCCGTACGGGACGCGGCGACCGATCTGTTCCCCGGCCGCTCGGCGACGATGGCGGTAATTGGCGTCGATAACGAGACTGATCGGGCCGAGTTGGCGCAACTGGAGTCCGCTGACTGGGGGGCGGTCACGATCGGGATGAAGGCCCTGGTCGCGACCGCCGGGGCGTGGCGCGAATTCGTGGGGCGCTCCGCCGGGGCGGACGTACTGCTGGTGCTCGGTGCGCAGGATCTGCCCGACCAGGCCGGCGGGGTCGTCAGCGCGGCGGAACTCAACCGCTGGACCCAGGACAACGCCCAACCGTTGCCGATCGGTGTCCAGGGGGATTTCGTCGCCGACGGTGGTGGCCTGAGTTTCTCGCCGCCCCCAGATGACTACGGGCAGAGGGCCATTGGTCTCGCCCTCGACTGGCTCGACGATCGCCGGACCCCTGGACCACCGCCACCGGTCGAGTCTTCGCATTTTGATGTGGCCGTCCGGCAGGCGGCATTGGCTCAGCGGGGCATCGTGCTGCCGCCGATCTATCTCGAGGCGGCTCGCGGTAACGGCACGCTTCTCCCCTGAACCCGGCAAAGCCCCTGGCGAATCAGCCGCGGCGGGATTTGATCCAGGATCCGAACCCCGACCGCAAGTACATCACCCCGATCACGATGGTCACGTAGGACGCGCTCATTACCGCCCACGCGAAAGGCAGCAACAGGGGTTGGCCCAGCAGAGTCATACCATCGAAAGCCCCTGGTGCCAAAGAGAATCCAATACCCATCAAGGTCCCACCCAGGGCGCATCGGATTACCCGCGGGCCGAGGGGTCCGATCAGCCTGGTGCCCCGCAGTGTCCGCCCTCCGACGATCGCCCCGGCCAGTAATGCAGCGAAGATCGCGAATCGCTCGCCGATCTGTTTGTCAGCACCCTTGGCGACGTCGCCAAGCAGATCGGTGTAGGCCCAGGCACCGTAGACATGCACCACGACGACGAACAGCACCGCGACGATCATGAGAGCCGTTCGCGGATCCCATGCCTTATGCAGGAAGTCGCGAAAACTCTCCCGCTCATGGGCGGCGAGTCGCCGGACGGTAAGTGCAACCACCACCGCGAGACCGAACAGGGCGGGCACCGGATAGTCCACGGAGGTGGTGGTCGCGGCCGATCCGGTGTGACTGGTGGCGGTGCGTCCGAACACAGGCGGTGCCAGGACGCAACCCAGGAAGAAGCCGACCAACGTCAGTCCGTACGCGTATTCACCCGAACCGATACGCGCGACGGTCCCCACCGTGCACGCCCCATTGACCACCGCGCCAATCCCCAGGGTGAGGCCACCGATCATTGACCAGATGGTGATGGGAAACAGTTGGGCTCCGAGGGTGAAACCGGTGGTCAACTTCAGCAGGGTTAGACCGCCGGCAACCCACAACCAGCAGTAGACGATGGCAAGCAACCGTTCCGGTGAGCGGCGGTGCAGGAGGTCGTCGAATGCGACGACCGTGCAGGTGTTGCCTCGTTGGACTGCCATTCCCATGACAAAGACCAGTGCC
>CAIWCQ010000084.1 GCA_903911165.1 uncultured Actinomycetes bacterium
GTTCGGAAATGGGTCGGCGAAGAAGGGGATCGGGTATGACCACCTCGCCGGACCGCCTGAGGCCGCGGTCGGCCCGGATGCGGGCAGCATTGACCGGCCCGGAGTGGCGGCGAGTGAGTGCGATGGCCGCTGTGATAATCGCGCTTCACGTGATCGGTTGGGTCACCCTGGTGTTCGTTGTGGCGCCACAACATTTCAGCCTTGGCGACAAAGCGCTAGGGGTCGGGGTCGGGTTGACCGCGTACACCCTGGGCATGCGGCACGCTTTCGACGCCGACCATATCGCCGCGATCGACAACACCACCCGCAAGCTGATGAACGACGGCCAACGCCCCCTAGGCGTGGGTTTCTTTTTCTCCCTGGGTCATTCGACTGTGGTGTTCGCACTGGCGCTGCTCTTGTCGGTCGGAGTCAAGGCCGTCATCGGCCCCGTGCAGGATGACTCCTCAGCCCTGCACCACTACACCGGTTTGATCGGCACCACTGTCTCCGGGGTGTTTCTGTATCTGATCGCGATCATCAACATCGTCATCCTCGTCGGTATCGTGCGGGTCTTCACCCGGATGCGCCAGGGCGACTTCGACGAAGCCGCTCTCGAAGAACACCTCAACAATCGCGGCTTCCTCAACCGGTTCCTTGGCCGGTTCACCCGCTCGATCAGCAAGTCCTGGCAGATGTATCCACTTGGCGTCCTGTTCGGGCTGGGCTTCGACACCGCCACCGAGATCGCCCTGCTTGTGATCGCCGGCACCGGCGCAGTGGCCGGTCTGCCCTGGTACGCCATCTTGTGTCTGCCGGTGCTCTTCGCCGCCGGCATGAGCCTGCTGGACACCCTGGACGGCTCCTTCATGAACTTCGCCTACGGGTGGGCGTTCTCCCAGCCCGTGCGCAAGGTCTACTACAACATCGTTATCACCGGACTGTCGGTAGCCGTCGCCCTGATTATCGGCACCATCCAACTGCTCGGTCTGTTCGCTGACCAGTTCGGCTGGTCCGGCGGGATCTGGGACTGGATCGGCGGCATCGACCTCAACACCATGGGGTTCTTTATCGTCGGCCTGTTCATCCTCACTTTGGCTGCTGCGATACTGGTGTGGAAATACGGCCGCATCGAAGACAAATGGAACAGCCGAGGCCGGGAAAGGGCTGGGAACCGACAAAACTGGTGACGAAATGCTCTCAGAACTTGTTCCTATTCCGGGTCTGTGACGGTAATCTCATTTTGCCTTTAACTGCTCGTCACGCAATCCCGTCCACACGGGGTTCCATTCTGAGAGGAGTTCGCCCATGGCTTCTGTGCTGTGGTTCCAAGGAGGGGCATGTAGTGGCAACACCATGTCGTTCCTCAACGCCGACGAACCCAACGTCGTCGACCTGATCGTCGACTTCGGTCTCGAAGTTATCTGGCACCCGTCACTGGGTCTTGAGCTGGGCAATCAGGCGCAGAAGATCTTCCGGGACTGCGCCAGTGGCGCCCGCCCGATGGACGTCTTCGTCTTCGAGGGCACGGTCATCGAGGGGCCCAACGGGACCGGCCGGATGGACATGTTCGCCGATCGGCCGATGAAGGACTGGGTCGCCGAGATGGCCGCGCAAGCTGGCATCGTCGTCGCGATCGGTGACTGCGCCTGCTGGGGCGGCATCCCGGCGATGGAGCCCAACCCGTCCGGTTCGACGGGCCTGCAATTCCACAAGCGCAACAAAGGCGGATTCCTCGGCCCTAACTTCAAGTCCAAGGCCGGCCTGCCGGTCATCAACATCCCCGGCTGCCCGGCGCACCCGGACTGGATCACCCAGATCCTGGTCGCGCTGGCCACCGGCCGCACCGGCGACATCTCCCTCGATGATCTGCAGCGGCCCGAGACCTTCTTCAAGACCTTCACCCAGACCGGCTGCACCCGCGTGCAGTTCTACGAGTACAAGCAATCCACGATGTCCTTCGGTGAGGGCACCCGCACCGGCTGCCTGTTCTACGAGTTCGGCTGCCGCGGCCCGATGACGCACTCGCCGTGCAACCGGATCCTGTGGAACCGCCAGTCGTCGAAGACCCGCGCCGGCCAGCCCTGCTACGGCTGCACTGAACCGGAGTTCCCGCACTTCGACCTCGCCCCCGGCACGCTGTTCAAGACCCAGAAGGTGGCCGGGGTGATCCCCAAGGAAGTGGGCACCGGCGCCAAGAAGCTGAGCTACATGGCACACGCCGCCGCGGCCCGCCTGGCCGCGCCGGACTGGTCCAAAGAAGACATGTTCGTGGTCTGAGCCACGCCGCCGACCACACCCCGACCTGAAAACTCTGGAGGACTTACCCCAATGACATCCATGGATCTGCATGTCAGCCCGCTCGGACGCGTCGAGGGCGACCTCGACGTCCGGGTCACCATCGAGGACGGCGTCGTCACCTCGGCCTGGACCGAGGCCGCGATGTTCCGCGGCTTCGAGATCATCCTGCGCGGCAAGGACCCGCAGGCCGGCCTCATCGTGTGTCCGCGCATCTGCGGCATCTGCGGTGGCAGCCACCTGTACAAGTCGGCCTACGCCCTGGACGTCGCATGGAAGACGACCATGCCGTCCAACGCGACGCTGGTGCGCAACATCGCCCAGGGCTGCGAGACCCTGCAGTCCATCCCGCGGTACTACTACGCGCTGTTCGCCATCGACCTGACGAACAAGAACTACGCCAAGTCATCCATGTACGACGAGGCGGTGCGCCGTCACGCACCGTACGTGGGCACCAGCTACCAGAAGGGTGTGGTGCTCTCCCAGAAGCCGGTCGAGGTCTACGCGATCTTCGGCGGGCAGTGGCCGCACTCCAGCTTCATGGTGCCCGGCGGTGTCATGGGTGCGCCGACGTTGTCGGATGTCACCCGTTCGATCGCGATCCTGGAGAACTGGAAGGACAACTGGCTCGAGTCCGACCTGCTCGGCTGCAGTATCGACCGTTGGCTGGAGAACAAAAGCTGGGCCGACGTGCTGGCCTGGGTCGACGAGAACGAGTCGCAGCGCAACTCCGACATGGGTTTCTTCATCCGCTACTCGATGGACATCGGCCTGGATTCCTACGGCAAGGGTGTGGGCAACTACTTGGCCACCGGGACCTACTTCGACCCGACCCGGTACCGCAATCCGACCATCGAGGGTCGCAACGCGGCGCTCATTGGCCGCGGCGGGGTGTTCGCCAATGGCCAGTTCATGGAGTTCGATCAGGCGAACGTGCGCGAGGACGTCACGCACTCCTTCTATGAGGGCAGTCGGCCGCTGCACCCCTTCGAGGGTGAGACGATCCCGGTCGACCCGGAGAAGGGCAAGGGGCAGGGCAAGTACA
>CAIWCQ010000085.1 GCA_903911165.1 uncultured Actinomycetes bacterium
CCGTTGCGCGCCGATATCCCCATCATGCTGGGCGCGGAGGGTCCCAAGAACGTCGCGATGGCGGCCGAGATCTGCGACGGCTGGCTGCCGATCTTCTATTCCCCGCGGATCGCCGATATGTACAACGAGTGGCTCGATGAGGGCTTCGCCCGGCCCGGTGCGCGTCGCAGCCGCGAGGACTTCGAGATCTGTGCCACCGCGCAGGTGGTCATCACCGACGACCGCGCCGGAACCTTCGAGATGATGAAGCCGTACGTGGCGTTGTACATGGGCGGAATGGGTTCCGAGGACACCAACTTCCATGCCGAGGTCTACCGCCGGATGGGATACGGCCAAGTCGTCGACGACGTCACCACATTGTTCCGGTCGGGCCGCAAGGACGAAGCAGCCAAGATCATTCCCGACGAACTCGTCGATGACGCGGCGATCGTCGGCGACGTCGACCATGTGCGTCAGCAGATCAAGCTGTGGGAGGCCGCCGGGGTCACCATGATGGTCATCGGCGCGCGTAGCCCCGAGCAGATCGCCGAACTCGCCACCCTGCTGTAGGGGTTTGCTTGCGGGTCGGTTAGAACACGTTCTAGATTGGCCCGGTGAGTACTCGGTTGTCAGCCCAGAAGGTTGGGTTCGCCGAACGTCATATCCACATTGCCCACCGATCCGGACACCATCGGGCGCTTCGGCAGGCCAAGGGCGGCGAGTTCCTTGGCGTAAGGGTGATCGCCGAGTCGCAGACTCGCACCACCCGGGCGGAATCGCACGCCGGAATTGACCATCTCCCAGGGCACCTCACGGGTGGTGCCGTCGGCGTAGGTATAGGTCTTGAGCACCTGTGGCCGCGACCGCAGCGAGGGAATCGGCAGGCCGCGATGGAACTCCATGGCGGCGATCAACGATCCGCCTTCGGAGACCTCAAAGCTGAACGTGCTCGCGTCACGAACGGTGAAGTCCGCCATGATCTTCGGGAAACCCCAGATGGTGCGGCCTGCTTCGAGGGTGAAGGCTTGATCGACCGGCAGATGGTGGATGAACGCGGCGGCGTCACCCAACGCCTTGAGGCCGCCGGCCGTCGATCCCGGCGGATTGACCATGATGCAGGTGCCGAACTCGTTGTAGCGGCCGAGATCGCCGTCCATGTACCGGGCGAGCATCAGCGTTACCACGGCTCGTCCCGGACGGAATTCGCAGACCTTCAGTCCGCTGTAGTCGATGAGCCGCTGAGCCGCGTCTGCGGGGACCGAAAACATCGCGGTGTGCACGTCGGCTTTGCGGACGCGTACTGGCATCGTGAGGACAGTTCCGGCAATGGTGTGTTGAGAAGCGGCGTGTTGAGAAGCGGGCATGTGGCTACTGTAATGCTCGCCGATCCGGGGCAAGTGAAGATCGTGGAAGGTAATCAATGACTGCAATCCATCCCAGCAAGCCGGATGTCGATCTGACCGACGGCAAGTTCTTCGCCGATGGCGGCGCCCGCGAGGCGTACCGCTGGATGCGGGCGAACGAGCCGGTGTTCCGGGATCGGAATGGCCTCGCCGCAGCGGCGACGTATCAGGCGGTGCTTGACGCCGAACGCAACCCGGAATTGTTCTCCTCAGCCGGCGGCATCCGACCGGACAACCCTGCTATGCCCTACATGATCGACATGGACGATCCCGCACATCTGCTGCGGCGCAAGCTTGTGAACTCCGGGTTCACCCGCAAGCGGGTAACCGATAAGGCTGCCGGTATCGACACGCTGTGCGACACGCTCATCGATGCGGTGTGCGAACGCGGCGAGTGCGACTTCGTCCGTGACCTCGCCGCGCCGCTGCCGATGGCCGTCATCGGCGACATGCTCGGGGTGCTACCGGAGGACCGGGCGACGCTGCTGAAGTGGTCCGACGATCTGGTGTGCGGTCTGAGTGCAACCGCCGATGAGGCGACACTGCAGGCGGTGATGGAGGCTTTCGCCGGCTACACGGCGTTCACCATGGAGACCATCGTCAAGCGTCGCGCCGAGCCAACCGATGACCTCTTCTCCATCCTGGTCAACGCCGAGGTCGACGGCGAACAGCTCTCCGATGACGAGATCCTTTACGAGACGCTGCTGATCCTGATCGGCGGCGACGAGACCACCCGTCACACGCTGTCGGGGGGTACCGAACAGCTGCTGCGGCATCGGGATCAGTGGGAGCAGTTGCTCGCTGACCCCGGCCTGGTAACCGGCGCGATGGAGGAAATGCTGCGCTGGACCTCACCGGTGAAGAACATGTGCCGGATGGCCACCGCCGACACCGAGTTCCACGGTACGGCGCTACGTGAAGGCGACAAGATGATGCTGCTGTTCGAATCGGCGAACTTCGACGAGTCGGTGTTCGGCGACCCGGACAACTTCCGGATTGACCGAAATCCGAACAGCCACGTGGCGTTCGGCTTTGGAACACACTTCTGCCTGGGCAATCAACTGGCCCGGCTGGAGCTGAGCACGATGACCCGCAAGATTCTTCAACGCCTGCCCGACCTGCGGCTGGCTGACGACGCACGGCTGCCGCTGCGGCCGGCGAACTTCGTCAGCGGCCTAGAGGCGATGCCGGTGGTGTTTACCCCGACCACGCCGGTGCTGGTCTAGCCGGGCTCCTGGCTTAGCCGGACCCCCCGCGAGTGTGCGTTTTGATGCGCCGAATCCGGCGTGTCTTGGACGAAACCGCACACTCGGCGCGAGAGAAAGCGCGTCAGCGCATCTTGAATTGGGGAGCGCGCTTCTCCTTGAAGGCCAACGGGCCCTCCTTGGCGTCCTCGGAGAGGAAAACCTCGATGCCGATCTTGGTGTCGATTTTGAAGGCATCGTTTTCGTGCATGCCCTCGGTCTCGCGGATCGAGCGCAGGATCGCCTGCACCGCCAGG
>CAIWCQ010000086.1 GCA_903911165.1 uncultured Actinomycetes bacterium
ACTGCTGCGGGAACTGCTGCGGGAACTGCTGCGGGAACTGCTGCGGGAACTGCTGGGTGGGCGGCTCCGGGAATCCGGGTGGGGGGCCCGTGGGCGGGATCGTCACGGGTGCGATCCTGCCCTACCGGGACGCAATTCGGCCGGTCTGTGCGATCACGGCGCGGTTGTTCAGGACCGGGAGGGTTTTGCGGACCGCTTCGAGGCCGCCGATGTCGAGATCGCAGACCAGCAGCTGGGGGCTTGAACCGGCTGACACCAGCACCTCGCCCACCGGCGATGCCACCAGGCTGCCGCCGACACCGGTCGGCGCGGTCGAGCTTTCTGCCAACTCCGGTCCGGGGTAGGCCTGCCCGGCGGCGGCGACGAAACAGGTCGTGTCGAGTGCTCTCGCCCGCGACAGCAGCTGCCACTGGTCCAGCTTGCCGGGACCCGCGCCCCAGGACGCACTGACGGTGATCACCGAAGCGCCGCGGTCGGCCAGTTCGGTGAAGAGCGCGGGGAATCGGATGTCGTAGCACAGCGTCACTCCGACACCGACCCCGTCGATGCGGATCACTACCGGTTCGTGTCCGGGGGCGACGGTTGCCGATTCAGTGAAACTGAAGGCGTCGTAAAGGTGGATCTTGTCGTAGCGGGCCTCGACGCCCCGGCCGGTGGCCAGCAGGGTGTTGGTGACGCGGCCATCGGATGCCGGGGTGAACATGCCGACCAACACCGTCAGGTCTGCCGCGGCAGCGATGCCGCGAATCGCATCGGCCCAGCGGCCGTCGATCGGTTCGGCGATCGGCGCCAGTGGCACTCCGAACCGGCACATGGTCGCCTCCGGGAACACCACCAGTCTCGCGCCCGATTCTGCGGCACGCCCGGTGTAGTCCTCGACGATCGCCAGATTGGCCGCCGGGTCGGTGCCCGAGAGAATCTGTGCGCACGCGATCCGCATGCCACGCAGCCTAACGGCGGAGCCACGGGTTAGTTGCGCGGCGGAGCCACGGGTTAGTTGCGCGGCGGAGCCACGGTCGCCCAGGGCACCGTCAGTACTGCGTCGCGGAGGTTGCGTCGCTGCGCTTCGACCGGCACGCCGGCGGCGCGCAACGCGCTCAGCATGGCACGCCAACGTGCGCGGGGTCCGAATACCGACTGGGCTGCCGCCGCAGCCCAGGCGCGATCTGCAGCGGTGAACAGCGCGTGGACTGGCTGCCCCGGATAGTTCTGGTGGATAAGCACTTTCGGCAATCGCTCGGCCAAATCCGAGGGAACCGCGATCGAATGCGGATCACAGGCGAGCGTCAGGCTCACCGGCCCGTTTCGATCCAGCAGAATCCAGCTGCAATGCCGGCCCAACTCGTCACAGGTACCGTCCATGATCAGTCCGTCCGGGGAGAGCCTGGACCCCATGGTGTGCCAGGCGTCGGCGACGGCGTCCGGCGGGTACTGGCGCAGCACATTGAACGCGCGCACCAGTACCGGGCTCAGCCCAGCCAACTCGAATCCGCCGAGGGCGAATTCGATGCGATCCGTCCCGGCGTCGCGGGCCGCCGCCACCCGTTCCGGATCGATCTCCAGACCGACTACCCGAACGTCGGGCCGGATGGTGCGCAACCGGGCCGCGAACTCGACTGTGGTGACGGGGAGTCGTCCGTAACCGAGGTCGACAGCCACCGGTCCGGCGCCGGACTGTCCGCCCGCATTCAGCGCCGAGTGCACGCGTGGAGAACTCGTCAGCCACCTGTCGGCGCGACGTAACCGGTTGATCGCGGTGGTGCCGCGCGTCGCCATACCCACGGGGCGAAGAGGCTTAGCGATGGCCGCCGATCCAATCAGCGGTGAATTCGCCCTCCTTGGCGAATAGCGTCCGCAGGCCGTTGGCGAGCAACTGTTCGATCTGCCCACCGATGAAGGGAACCCGCGCTGTGCAGACGGTCTCCAGACGCATCTGACTGCCCGGCGAGGTATTGAGCAGCGTGTAATCGCCGTTGACCTGAACCGGCACGGCGGGCACGACGGCGCGGTAGCTACCGCGGGCGGAGTTGGTGGCCTCGTCGAAAGGATCGAAATGCTGTTCGCGGGTGATGACGAAGGTTCCCGGCAGTACCGGCCGGGCGATCGGTGGGAGGTCGCGCGCCGACAGGATGTGCTTGAACGCGACGTCGGTGCCGCTGTCACCGGAGGCGAAGTGTGCAATTTCGGTCTGGGCGTCGTTGTCGCGATAGAACGCGACGAGGTCCTCCCAGTAACCGATGCCGGTGAAGTTCCGGTACATCTCGGCAGCAGGCACGCCGACGTCGACGGTGTAGACCATGCTGCGGGGCATGGTCTTACGGTACCGCCGGCCTCAGCGGTCCCCGGCGAGCCACCGGGTGGTGAAGCGTTGTTCGGCACTGAGGAGATCGACCAGTTGGTTGCCGATGAAGGTCTCCAGCTTGCCCCCCACCAACGGCACCCGGACCGTCACCTTGGCGTCAAATGCCAGGCGGGCGCCGGCGTCGGCCGGTGCGAGTTCTGCGGAGCCGTCCACCAACACCGGAGCCCCAACGATCCCGCCGGTGATCGCCGCGGTGGCGCGCCGGTCGATGAGCGGCGTCCATTTCTCCTCCCGCCGGATCTGAAGATCGCCGCGGTGGAACTGCGAGACGAACCCGGGCAGCCGCGATGAGCTGATCACCTGCGTGGTCACCACCTCGACACCGCCGTCGGATCCGAGCGTGATCGAGTCGAGCCTGGCCTCGTCGACGCCCGAGTCGGCCAGCCGGGCCAGCCAGTACTTCTTTGCGCGAAGGGCGCGGTGCACTTTCGCGACCGTGCTGTCGTACTCGGTCGCCATGTCGAATGAACGCGGCATAGCCGATGAGGTTACGTTAACGGGCGTGACCCAGCGGGATGAGTCGTGACCCAGCGGGAGGAGTTCGGTGGCGCGCAGGTCGATTACGACGTGCCACTGGCCGCGCTGACCACGCTGCGGGTGGGCCCGGTCGCGGCGCGGGTGATCAACTGCGTGACCGAAGCCCACATCGTCGCCACCCTCCGCGAACTGGACGACCGTGACAGTCCGGTGCTGGTGCTCGGCGGTGGATCCAACGTGGTGATCGCCGACGATCTGGTGGACCTGACCGTCGTGCGGTTGGCCAGCGCCGCGGTCAGCGTGGAATCCGGGCTGCTGCGTGCCGGCGCCGGTGCCGACTGGGACCACGTCGTCAGTGTGGCCGTGGCTTCGGACCTCGGCGGCCTGGAATGCCTTTCTGGCATACCGGGTTCGACGGGTGCGACGCCGGTGCAAAACGTCGGCGCCTACGGGGTCGAGGTGGCCGACACGATGACCCGGGTGAAACTTCTGGAGCGGCCCACCGGCGAGGTGCACTGGGTGCCTGCCGCGGAATTGGACTTCGGGTACCGGCACAGCGCGCTGAAGAACGACTCTCAGGCGATCGTTCTCGAGGTGGAGTTCGCCCTGGATGAGCACCGACGTTCGGCACCGTTGCGCTACGCCGAACTTGCCGCCACCCTCGGGGTGCCGCTCGGCTCCCGCGCCGACCCGGTTGAGGTTCGCGCGGCGGTGCTGTCCCTGCGCGCCCGCAAGGGCATGGTGCTCGACCCGGCCGATCCCGACACCGTCAGCGTCGGATCGTTCTTCACCAATCCGGTGGTGCCGGTTGACCGGTTCGAGCGGATGCAGGCCGACGCCGAGGCCCCGATCCCGCACTACCCGGCACCCGACGGGGTGAAACTCGCCGCGGGCTGGCTGGTCGAACAGGCCGGCTTCGGCAGGGGCTTCCCCGGCGAAGGGCCGTGTCGGCTGTCCACCAAGCACGCGCTGGCGCTGACCAACCGCGGCGGCGCCACCACCGCCGACGTGCTGGCGTTGGCGCGGACCGTGCGCGACGGGGTGCACGCGACTTTCGGGGTGCGGCTTGTCCCGGAACCGGTACTGGTGGGCTGCGAGCTTTAACAGTCAGGTCCGGCGGTGGAATCGGCCGGCGCTGGCCTGGTCGCGCGGGCGGACGACGATCTGGTCGATGTTGACGTGCGCGGGCCGGGATGCGACGAAGCCGATTACCTCGGCGACGTCGCCAGCGCATAGCGGGGTGATGCCCGCGTAGACGGCCTGCGCGCGTTCCTCGTCGCCGCCGAAACGCACCAGCGAGAACTCGGTCTGCACCGCGCCCGGGGCGATCTCGGTCAGTCGGACTGGCTGTCCCAGCAGTTCGCCGCGCAGCGTGCGGTGCAGGGCGCCCTGGGCGTGTTTGGCGGCCGTGTATCCGCTGCCGCCGTCGTAAACCTCCAGCGCCGCGACCGAGGTGACCGTGACGATGAGTCCGTCGCCGGAGGCGATCAGCTTCGGTAGCAGCGCCCGGGTCACCCGCAGCGTGCCCAGCACGTTGGTCTCCCACATCCAGCGCCAGTTGTCCAGGTCCGCATCGGCGACCCGCTCGAGGCCCTTGGCCCCGCCGGCGTTGTTGACCAGGACGTCCACCCGGCTCAGGCCTGCCGCAAGCGCATGCACCGCGGCGTCGTCGGTGACGTCGGCTACCACGGCGGTGCCGCCGATCTGCTCGGCGAGTCGACGGATGGGCTCGCCGCGGCGGGCCACCGCGACCACGTGAAAACCCTGTGCGGCCAGGGTCCTTGCTGTCGCCTCGCCGATGCCGGCACTGGCACCGGTCACCACCGCGACGCGTGAATGGGCATCCGGGCGCGAGGTCATCGGATCCAACATGGCGGTGTAAACATAATCTAGCGGTGTAAACATGTAAGGGTGCGGCCTCCCGAGGATCTGACCGGCGGTGACGTGCTGCCCCGGCGGGTGGCGGTGCTGTCGGTTCACACCTCGCCGCTGGCCCAGCCCGGCACCGGTGACGCCGGCGGGATGAATGTCTACGTTCTGCAGACCGCGTTGGGTATGGCCCGCCGCGGTGTCGAGGTCGAGATTTTCACCAGGGCGACCTCCTCGGCCGAACCCTCGGTGGTCTCGGTGGCTCCCGGGGTGACGGTGCGCAACGTGGTCGCGGGTCCGTTCGAAGGTCTCGACAAATACGATCTCCCCACCCAGTTGTGTGCGTTCACCGCTGGCGTGCTGCGCGCCGAGGCCAACCACGAACCGGGGCACTACGACGTGGTGCACTCGCACTACTGGTTATCCGGTCAGGTCGGCTGGCTGGCCCGAGATCGCTGGGCGGTGCCGCTGGTGCACACCGCCCACACCCTGGCCGCGGTCAAGAACGCCGCACTCGCCCATGGTGACGCTGCCGAGCCGCCGCTGCGCGCCGTTGGCGAACAGCAGGTGGTGGACGAGGCCGACCGGTTGATTGTCAACACCGAAGAAGAAGCGCACCAATTGGTTTCGCTGCACAACGCCGATCTGAACCGTATCGACGTCGTGCATCCTGGTGTCGATCTGCAGGTTTTCAGTCCGGGCGCACGGGCTTCTGCTCGCGCCGCGCTGAATTCGTCGGTGCCGGGTTTGGATTTGTCGGCGACCCAACGTGTCGTCGCGTTCGTCGGACGCATCCAGCCCCTCAAAGCACCCGACGTGCTGCTGCGGGCTGCCGCTCTCCTGCCCGGAGTGCGCGTGCTTGTCGTCGGAGGTCCGTCCGGCAGTGGCCTGGCCGCCCCCGACGCCCTGGTGCGACTGGCGGCCGAACTGGGCATCACCGACCGGGTGAGTTTCCTGCCCCCACAGACCCGTGAACAACTTGTCAACGTGTACCGGGCGGCCGACTTACTGGCCGTACCCAGCTACTCGGAATCCTTCGGTTTGGTCGCGGTCGAGGCGCAGGCCTGCGGCACCCCGGTCGTGGCGGCGGCGGTCGGTGGGCTACCGGTCGCGGTGGCCGATGGACGCAGCGGAACCCTTGTCCACGGACACGATCCCGATCAGTGGGCCCGGGCCATCGCCGGACTGCTCGACGCGGATGCCGAGGCGCTGCGGCGGGCGGCGGTCGCCCACGCCGCGGGGTTCTCCTGGGATCACACCGTCGCCGGGTTGCTGGACAGCTACGGCCGGGCGATCTCCGACTACGCCGCCGCTCACCGTCGCGGTGAGCGCGACGTGCCGGCTCGTCACCACCCCCGGCGCTGGACGATGCGACGGGGAGTGCGGGCGTGAGCGACCCACGCCAGTCGGCCGACCGGATCCGGGGCATGATCGAGGATTCGCTGATCGAACACGGTCTCAACTACACCCGGCACGACGGCGCCCACGGCGGACTTCCCGGTCTGATCGTGGAGCTGCCCGGCGAGCGGAAGCTGACGACCAACACGCTGCTCAGTGTGGGGGAGCACTCGGTGCGGGTGGAGGCCTTCGTGTGCCGCCGGCCCGACGAGAACCACGAGGGTGTCTACCGGTTCCTACTCAAGCGCAACCGCCGGCTCTACGGAGTCGCCTACACCCTGGACAACATCGGCGACATCTACCTCATCGGACGTATTGCGCTCGACGTGGTCAACGTCGACGAGATAGACCGCGTGCTTGGCCAGGTGCTGGAGGCCGCCAACAATGACTTCAACACCCTTCTGGAACTCGGTTTCGCCACCTCCATCCGCAAGGAGTGGGCCTGGCGGTTGGCCCGCGGCGAGTCGCTGAAAAACTTGAAGGCCTTCGAGCATCTGATCGACGACGACCCTCCCGCGTAAGCCTCTCCGCGTGCGAGACTGGCGTCATGGTTGAGTCCACGCTAATTCTGCTTCGCCACGGCCAGAGCCAGTGGAACGCAAGCAACCAGTTCACCGGCTGGGTCGACGTCGATCTGACCGACAAGGGCCGCGCCGAGGCGCGGCGGGCCGGCGAACTCATCGCCGCCGGCGATCGTCAACCCGACGTGCTCTACACCTCGCTGCTGCGCCGTGCGATCACCACCGCGCACCTGGCTCTCGACGCCGCCGATCGGCTGTGGATCCCGGTGCATCGCAACTGGCGACTCAATGAGCGGCACTACGGTGCGCTGCAGGGCCTCGACAAGGCCGAGACCAAGGCCAAGTACGGCGAAGAGCAGTTCATGCAGTGGCGGCGCAGCTATGACATCCCGCCGCCGCCGATTGAGAAGGGCAGCACCTACAGCCAGGACGCCGACCCGCGTTACGCCGACATCGGCGGCGGGCCGCTGACCGAGTGCCTCGCCGATGTGGTCGCCCGGTTCGCCCCCTATTACGAGCAGACCATCGCCGATGACCTCAAGGCCGGAAAGACCGTTCTGATCGTCGCGCACGGCAACTCGCTGCGAGCACTGGTGAAATACCTCGACGATATGTCCGACGCGGACGTCATCGGACTCAACATTCCCACCGGCGTTCCCTTGCGCTATGACCTCGACGATCAGGGTAGGCCGGTGGTCGCCGGGGGTACCTACCTCGACCCCGAGGCCGCCGCCGCCGGCGCGGCCGCGGTGGCCAAGCAGGGCACGAAGTAGAACATCCGGTGAACAGCGGCCGAACTCCTCCCTCGGAAGTTGTGACGTTGTTCGATTCGGCCCCATGGTGTTTGGGTGACGTTCGCCCAATGCGTACGCTTTGCCCGTGAGTGTTGGGGCGGTGGCGCTGAGCGTCGCTGCAGGGTTGACAGGGGTTCTGGCGGGCCTCGGGCTGGGAGCAGTTCTCGGCACCAGGGCTCTTCCCTGGCGCCGCGATCGTGGCCGGTCTATCGGAAACGACGGCGATCCATCGATGTCCGAACTGCTCCAACGGGTGGTCTCCGCCGCTCCGATCGGTGTGGTGGTGATCGGCACCTCCCGCGAGATCGTGGTCAGCAACCAGCGCGCGGAGGAACTGGGACTGGTGCGTGAGCGAGTGCTCGATGACCGGGTGTGGGTGGCGGCGCAGCGCACCTTGATCAGCGGCGCCGACGGCGATATCGACCTGCTTGCTCCGCTCGGCTCCTCACCCGGCCGGCGTGGACTGTCGGTGCGCGGGCATGTGCGACTACTTCGGGCTGAGGAACCGCTGCTTGCGGTCGTTTATCTCGATGATCAGTCTGAGCAGGCCCGGATGGAGGCCAGCCGCCGGGACTTCGTCGCCAACGTCAGCCACGAGTTGAAGACTCCGGTGGCGGCGATGGGCGTGCTCGCCGAGGCGATGCTGGAGTCCGCCGACGACCCGGATACCTCGCAAAGGTTCGGGCGCAAGCTGCTGACCGAATCCCAGCGACTAGCGGGCATGATCGGCGAGCTGATCGAACTGTCCCGGCTTCAGGGTGCCGAGCGGCTTCCCGATCTTGTCAGGGTTGATGTCGATACCGTTGTGCAGGAGGCGATTTCGCGTTACAAGGTAGCCGCCGACACTGCTGACATTACGGTAAACACCGACGACCCGACCGACTTTGCAGTACTCGGGGATCAGCCTTTGCTGGTCACCGCGGTGGCCAACCTGATCTCGAACGCGATCGCCTACTCCCCGGATGGATCTTCGGTGTCGATCAGCCGTCGGCGCTACCGCGAGTTAATCGAGATTGCCGTCACCGACCGCGGCATCGGAATCGCGAAAGCCGATCAGGAACGAGTTTTCGAGCGTTTCTTCCGGGTGGACAAAGCGCGATCCCGCACCACTGGGGGGACCGGTCTGGGCTTGGCCATCGTCAAACACGTCGCCGCAAACCACAACGGCACCATCCGGCTGTGGAGCCGTCCCGGGACCGGATCAACGTTCACTCTGTCGATCCCGGTCTACCCGGATGAACTTGCCCGTTCCGATGATGTTGACGAATCCGACGACCACGTCGGGGGAGAGGAGGCGCAGTGACCAGGGTTCTGATCGTCGAGGATGAGGAGTCGCTGGCCGATCCGCTGGCCTATCTACTTCGCAAGGAGGGTTTCGAAGCCACGGTGGCTACCGACGGACCCGCCGCCCTCGCCGAGTTCGACGAGTCCGGTGCCGACATCGTGCTGCTCGACCTAATGCTGCCAGGGATGAGTGGGACGGATGTCTGTAAGCAACTGCGGTTGCGCTCCAGCGTCCCGGTGATCATGTTGACGGCGCGCGACAGCGAACTCGACAAGGTGCTCGGCCTCGAACTCGGCGCCGACGACTACGTCACCAAGCCGTATTCCGCCCGCGAGTTGATCGCCCGGATCCGGGCAGTGTTGCGCCGCGGCACCGACGCCGACGATGTCGGATACGGCGATGCGCTGCTGGAGTCCGGCCCGGTGCGGATGGATGTCGAGCGCCACGTCGTCAGCGTCCACGGTGATCAGATCGCGCTGCCGCTCAAGGAGTTCGACCTCTTGGAGTATCTGTTGCGGAACAAGGGCCGGGTGCTGACCCGCGGCCAGCTGATCGATCGCGTCTGGGGCGCAGACTACGTCGGCGATACCAAGACTCTCGACGTTCACGTCAAACGCCTGCGGTCAAAGATCGAGGCCGACCCGGCCAACCCGGCTCGCCTGATGACGGTGCGCGGGCTTGGCTACAAGCTGGAGGGTTAGCTCGACGACGCCGCGCTGGTAGCCGGGTGGACCGCGATGAGCGGGAAACCGCTGCGCCGCTTGCACATCGCGGCCAGTTCGGAGTAGGCCTTCTTGCCGAGCAACTCGGTGAGCTCGGCGGCAAGTGATTTCCACACCGGCTCCCGACCAACATGCGCGGCTGGGTCGGCGGTGCAGTACCAGTGCAGGTCCTGTCCGCCTTCGCCCCACCCGCGCCGGTCGTACTCGGTGATCGTGGTCTTGAGGATCTCGGTGCCGTCGGGCCGGGTAATCCAGTCCTGGCTGCGCCGAATCGGCAACTGCCAACACACCTCCGGCTTCATTGTCAGTGGTTCGACACCAAGCTTGAGAGCCTTGCTGTGCAGCGCGCAACCGATACCACCGTCGAATCCGGGGCGGTTGAGAAAGATGCAGGCTCCCTTGTACTTGCGGGTGCGTAGATTCGGCTCGTCCTCGTAGGAGTCCATCTCCAGGTAGCCCTTGCGGCCCATTCCCTTGCTACGGAACTGCCAGTCCTCATCGGTCAGCTTTTCCACGGCGGCGTCGAGGTTGGCGCGGTCGTCGTCGTCGGAGAGGAACGCGCCGTGGGAGCAGCACCCGTCGTCGGGGCGGCCGGCCACGGTGCCCTGGCAGGCGGGGGTGCCGTAAACGCACGTCCACCGCGATAACAGCCAGGTCAGGTCTGCGGCGATCAGATGCTCGCCATCGCCCGGGTCATAGAACTCCACCCACTCGCGGGGGAAGTCCAATTCGACCTCGCCGGGGTGCTTGATCGTCACAGGAACAGACGGTAGCCGATCATGCCCTCACCCACCTCCCGGCGGATGGTGTTGGTTCCCGCTAGGTTGAATGGGTGCGATTGGGCGTTCTCGACGTGGGCAGCAACACGGTGCACCTGCTGGTGGTTGATGCACACCGCGGTGGGCACCCGACGCCGATGAGTTCGACCAAGGCCGCCCTGCGCCTCGCCGAGGCGATCGACGACTCCGGTCGCCTCACTCGGCGCGGCGCAGACAAACTCGTCGATACCGTCTCGGAGTTCGCCAAGATTGCGGCCAGTTCAGGTTGCGCGGAGCTGATGGCGTTCGCGACGTCGGCGGTGCGCGACGCGAAGAACTCCGACGAGGTGCTGAGCCGGGTGAGGTCGCAAACCGGGGTTGATCTTCAGGCGCTCACCGGCGTCGACGAATCACGGCTCACTTTCCTGGCGGTGCGGCGCTGGTACGGCTGGAGTGCAGGCCGCATCATCAACCTCGACATCGGCGGTGGGTCGCTGGAGTTGTCGACCGGGGTGGATGAGGCACCTGATATCGCGCTGTCGCTGCCGCTCGGTGCGGGTCGATTGACCAGGGAATGGCTGCCCGATGATCCGCCGGGCCGACGGCGGGTGGCGATGCTGCGGGACTGGCTGGACACTGAACTGTCCCAGGCCGCCAAAACGGTGCTGGAGGCCGGGGCACCTGACCTTGCGGTGGGTAGTTCGAAGACGTTCCGATCGCTGGCCAGGCTCACCGGCGCAGCGCCATCGGCCGACGGGCCACGGGCCAAACGGACCCTCACCGCCAACGGCTTGCGGCAGCTGATTGCCTTCATCTCTAGGATGACTGCGGCAGATCGTGCCGAACTGGAAGGAGTGAGCGCCGAGCGGGCGCCACAGATCGTGGCCGGTGCGCTGGTTGCGGAGGCGAGTATGCGAGCAATGTCGTTGGAATCGGTGGACATCTGTCCCTGGGCTCTGCGAGAGGGCGTCATTTTGCGCCGCCTTGATCGCGAGGCCGACGGAACGGCCCTGATGGACCCCGCTCGCGGGGACGGCCGGCACCCTGATCGGCTGGTCGGCGGCCGCTCGAGAAGCGAGAAACCATGAGCTCGTCGGAGGACAGCACTCGACCGATCTCGGTGGCCGAATTGCTGGCTCGCAATGGAACGATCGGCGCTCCGCCGGTCGGCGGCCGGCGCCGGCGCCGGCGCGGCAACAGTCTCGCGGTGAGCGTGGCAGAGCTCACCGGCGAGATTCCGGTCATCGTCGATCCGGTTGCCG
>CAIWCQ010000087.1 GCA_903911165.1 uncultured Actinomycetes bacterium
CCATCGGGTGCCTGGCCGTGCACCCGCCGGTGGATGCCGCGAACCTTGTCGACTGCACGCTGGGCGTCGGTGGCGGTACCGAAAGTGGTGACGGCCAGGAAGGTGCTGGTGCGCTGTAGTCGCCCCCAGGGGTCACCGCGGTAGTCGGAATGCTGCGCGACGCCGGCCATCGCCAGCGGATGCAAAGACTGCAGTAGAAGCGCCCGCAGGCCGCCGACGAACATTGCGGCATCACCATGCACGCGGCGGATCGGCCGGTCTTCGGCGAACCAGCGTGGACCGGGCGCCTCGTGGATCCGGGTTCTGTTGCGGGGGCCCTCGGGCCCGGCGACCATCGTGAACAGGCCCCGACCCAGCCGCTCCCGCAGTCTGTCGACGTCACGGTCAAAATTCAGCGGCAAACCCATGCTCCTACGGTACGCGGTCGGGCCGTGATCACCGCGCGGGCTCGGCTACCGAAACCCGGGACAGGGTTCCCGGTCCGGCGGGGTCATCGCGCCACTAGGCTGGCACAGCGAACCGCGCTGGGCGGTCTCGGGCAGGAAAGCTGGCAGCGACTAGAGGAGACGAACGTGACGATCCGGGTTGGCGTGAACGGCTTCGGCCGTATCGGACGCAACTTCTATCGGGCCCTGGCAACCCAGCAGTCCGAAGGCAAGGGCACCGACATCGAGATCGTCGCGGTCAACGACCTCACCGACAACGCCACGCTGGCCCACCTGCTGAAGTTCGACTCGATCCTGGGGCGGCTGCCCGAGGATGTCGTTCTCGATGGCGACACCCTGGTCATCGGCACCCGGCGAGTGAAAGCGCTCGAGGTCAAGGAGGGGCCGGCGGCGATTCCCTGGGGCGATCTCGGCGTCGACGTGGTCATCGAGTCCACCGGCATCTTCACCGATGCCCGGGCGCGCGGACACCTGGAAGCGGGAGCACGGAAGGTGATCATCTCCGCACCGGCGAAGGACGAGGACATCACCATCGTGCTTGGCGTCAACGACGACAAGTACGACGGCAGCCAGAACGTCATCTCGAACGCCTCCTGCACCACCAACTGTCTGGGACCGATGGCAAAGGTGGTCAACGACGAGTTCGGAATCGTGCGTGGCCTGATGACCACGATCCACGCCTACACCCAGGACCAGAACCTGCAGGACGCACCGCACAAGGACCTGCGCCGGGCCCGGGCCGCGGCGCTGAACATCGTTCCCACCTCGACCGGAGCCGCCAAAGCCATTGGCCTGGTGCTGCCGGAGTTGAAGGGCAAACTGGACGGCTACGCGTTGCGGGTACCGATCCCGACCGGGTCGGTCACGGATCTGACCGTGGAGTTGAAGAAAGGCGCGACCGTCGCCGAGATCAACGCCGCGCTCAAAGCTGCTGCCGACGGGCCGATGAAAGGCATCCTGAAGTACTACGACGCCCCCATCGTCTCCAGCGACATCGTCACCGACCCGCACAGCTCGATCTTCGATTCAGGACTGACCAAAGTTATCGACAACCAGGCCAAGGTGGTGTCCTGGTACGACAACGAATGGGGCTACTCCAACCGACTCGTCGACCTCGTCGGCCTGGTGGGCAAGTCCCTCTAGCCGTGACTGTCAAGGGCCTTCCCGAACTGCTCGCCGAGGGTGTGGCGGGCCGTGGCGTCTTGGTGCGCTGCGACCTCAATGTCCCGCTCGACGCCACCGGTGCCATCACCGACACGGGTCGCATCGACGCATCGGTGGCGACCCTCAAGGCGCTCTCCGACGCCGGCGCCAAGGTGATCGTGACCGCGCATCTGGGCCGGCCTGAAGGCGGACCGGATCCGCGGTACTCGCTGAAGCCGGTCGCCGCCGAGTTGGCCGCCAAGTTGGGCCGACACGTCCAACTGGCCGGCGATGTTGTAGGTACCGACGCGCTGGCGCGCGCCGAGGGTTTGACTGACGGCGACATCCTGCTGTTGGAGAACATCCGATTCGATCCGCGGGAGGCCAGCAAGGACGACGAGCAGCGAAAGGAGTTGGCCAAGGACCTTGTTGAGTTGGTCGGTGCGGACGGCGCTTTCGTCTCCGACGGGTTCGGCGTGGTGCACCGCAAGCAAGCCTCGGTCTACGACGTCGCAACGCTA
>CAIWCQ010000088.1 GCA_903911165.1 uncultured Actinomycetes bacterium
GGCCCTTGGCGCGGGCGGTGAGAATGTAATCCTCACCGAGGGTGTCCAACATTGCCGAGCGCATGATGATGGCGTACTGGCCGTAGCTGCCGATACCCAGGGTGAGCGCAGGCAGAATCAGATGTGCGGTCCGATCCACCAGCAGATCCCATGTCGATGGCTCACCGAGAACTCCCAGGGATGCGCTCTGAATCCCGGCCGCCGGTAACCCGACCGCGGCGGCGACATAAAACAGCACGAGCAACCCGATCCACTGCGTCGGCATGGCGTAAAAAGCAAGGCTGGTCCACTGGGATGCCGAGTCCAGTGCCGTTCCGCGTCGCCACGCCGAGACCACCCCACTGATGACGCCGAGCACCAACGCGATGACGGTGCCGGCGAGCAGCATCGGCAACGTATTCAGCAACGGCCCGATGATCTCCTCCCAGACCGGCCTCCCACTCACGATGCTCAGACCCAGATCACCGCGAGCAAGTTGGCCGATGTAGCGGAGGAACTGCTCAGGCAGCGGGTCATCGAGGCCGTACCGACTCAGTAGCGCTTCTCGTAACTGCGGAGTGCACGCGCGGCAGCGAAGGGCCGACACCGCGTTGCCGGGCATGACGCGGAAAAGGAAGAAGTTGATCGTCGCCGCGACGAATACCGTGACGAGCGCGAACCAGATTCGGCTCAGCGCAGGAGTCAAGCCCGCCTCGGACTGGTGTAGTAGGCCTTCCCCAGCGTGAACAGCGTCGGATCGATCCCGGTCCAGTTCGTCGAGTGCGCGGTGACCATATTGGTCTCCACGATCTGAATGTAGGGCCGAGCCCGGGCGATTTCTGCCTGGGCCTGCCAGGCAAGCTCGCGTCGTGCGGCAGGATCTAACGTGAAGCGCTGCTTTTCGTACAGCGCGTCATAGGCCGGGTCACTCCAACCGGTGTCGCTGTTGTTATTGAGCTCACTGGTCGTCACCACACCGAGGTTGAAGTCCGGATCGATGTAGGGGTGCCAGTACCAGGTGAACAGATCGGCGTCCTCGTACTTGCCATCCGGAGCGGTGATCAACGCATAGGCCTGGGTGCCGTCGCCGCCGGCCTGTTCCGTCAGTTGAACTCCGACCTTCTCGAACGCGCTCTGCAGCAGGGTGAACTGAAGGTGACCGTCGTAGTCGGTATCGTTCGGCACTATCACGCTGTAGCGCATGGGGTGGGCCTCTTGGGCGCGCTCCCCGGTGGTGGCCGGAACCTGCCGCACCCCGTCGGCGTCGCGGGGGTAACCCAGCGAATCCAGGATCTGATTGGCCTTGTCGACATCATTGGGTAGTGGCTGCACCTGCGGGTTCACCCAGTCGCCCGACCACCCCGACAGGATGCTGGCCCAGGGTTTGGCCTCACCTCCGAAAACCGTCGCGACGATCTGCGGTCGAGGCAGGGCGTATTCGAACGCCTCGCGCAGCTTAGGGTCCAGCAACTCACGGTTCTTCTTCTTGGCGTCACTGGAGTTGAAGCCGAAGTTGGTCACCTCGTTGCCCGGTTGACTGTCGAGTTTGACTCCCGGCAACGACGCCACCTGGGCGGCATCCTTGAAGGGAACGGTCTCGACAAAGCCGAGCCGGCCCGCTTTGAGGTCGGCGATCATGGCCGTGGGGTTCGTATAAAAGGTCAGCGCCACCGCCGACGCATTCGCTTTGGGACCGTAAAAAAGCGGGTTGGGCGTAAAGACCGTCGTGCCCTTGTCCTCGAACTTGGTGATCGTGAAAGGACCGCCGGAAACCACCGGCATCTGCCCCTCCGGCTTGAAATCGGTCAAGCCAGAGCCGTCCGCGCCCGCGTCAATCGATCCCCAAATGTGTTTCGGCAGTACAAACATCTGCTGCAGGTTCGCCAATGCCGGACCCAGCGGCTGGTCGTAGCGGATCACCAGCGTGCGCGGGTCGGGAGCCGTGGCGGAGCCGATCCCCGCCAGCACTTTGGCCATGGACGCCGTTGCGCCGTCGGCGTACTTGCGGATGGTCTCGATAGTCCAGACCGCATCCTCGGCAGTGAGCGGCTCACCGTCTGACCATTTTCCTTCGCGCAGTTTGAAGGTGATGGTCCGGCCGTCGGCCGTCTCGTCCCAACTCTGAGCCCAGTCACCCTCCAGTTTCAGTCCGGGACCGTACTGAACTAACTGGGGATAGAGCATTGAATACGCCGTGCTGTCCTGGGTTTCGATACCCACAAATGGATTCAGCGAAGAGATGTAATAGGTGGTGCCAATCGTCAAGACATTGTCGCTTTCACCGCCGCCGCCACCACCACCCTTCGAGCAGCCCGCGAGCAGCAGTGCCAAGACGGCGATGACGGCCGTGACGCGCCGGAAAATGCGTCCGGTAAGCGCGTTCACAGGACGTTCGTCCATGCCTGATCGGCGGCGGCTCCGACGACACGCACCCGTCGGTAGCCGACATCGCCCGGAACCTCGATGAACGCGCGGGTAATCAGACCCGCACCGTCGGTCTCAAGAATCCGGCCGCAGCGGCGCCCGCCGCGCCCGGCGGTGATACTCGCACCGTTCTCTCGACTAGTGGTCACGTGAATGGCCTGCGCTGGCGTGCATTGAATTTCAACTCCATTGTCATCGTTTTTTACCTCCAGGATTCGCGGTCCGGTCGATCCGTAGGAATCGCCGACCCGAAGCGCCTCGACCACTGCGCTCGGGGTGCGCTCAGTCACCTTCACCCACGTCCAGGCCAGGCCGATATCGAATAGCGGCATGTGTGAGTCATCGGTCGCAATACCGTGCAAACGCAGGCCCCGCTGCAGCCCCTCATCCCACAGCAACGAAGAGTCACCCCTTCCGCCCTCGCACTCAGCACTTCCGTTAAACACCTCGACACCGGCCAGGTGCGGCGCATCATCGAACGCATGCGATCCCGCGCCTGTCCAGTAGGGGTGGGCCAGATACGCGACACCGCCCTGCTCGTGAGCCCACAGTGCACCGGCTTCAACAGAAGCAAACGTTCGCTGCTCCCAATGTTCCTCGGCATTGATCATCCA
>CAIWCQ010000089.1 GCA_903911165.1 uncultured Actinomycetes bacterium
GCCCTGCATGCCGCCGAACGCGATCCCGGCGCAACGATCATGCTGATCGAGGCCGAACGGATCGGCTGGGCGGCATCGGGACGCAATGGCGGCTTCGTCGAAGCCAGCCTCACCCACGGCGCCGCGAACGGGAAGTCACGCTGGCCGGCCGAATTCGATCAACTCGAACGCCTGGGCCTGGACAACCTCGACGGGATGCAGGCCGACATCGACAGCTACGGCATGAAGGTCGACTGGCAGCGAACCGGCATGCTCAACGTGGCCACCGAAACCCATCAGGTGCCCTGGCTGCGGGAGGCCGCCGCCGCCGGTGAGGGCCGGTTCCTCGACCAGGCGGAGGTGCGGGCTCAGGTCGACTCACCCACCTATCTGGGGGGTCTGTTCGCCGCCGACACCTGCGCGATCGTCGACCCGGCCCGACTGGTCTTCGAACTCGCCCGCGCCTGCGCGGGTGAAGGTGTGCAGATTCACGAGCACACCGCGGCCCACGGCATCAACCCCGAGGCGAGGGGGGTCACGGTCGCCACCGCGTCGGGGGCCATCGCCGCGAAGCGGGTTGTGCTGGCCACCAATGTGTTTCCCAGCCTGCTGCGGCGCAACCGGTTACACACCGTGCCGGTCTACGACCACGTCCTGGGTACCGAACCGCTGACCTCGGAGCAACTGGACCGCATCGGGTGGCGGTCTCGCCAGGGCATCGGCGACAGCGGAAACCAGTTCCACTATTACCGACTCTCGGCCGACAACCGGATCCTGTGGGGCGGCTACGACGCCATGTATCACCGGGGACGCCGCGTCGACCCCCGCCATGAGGACCGCCCGGAGTCGTTCCGCAAGATCGCCGCGCATTTCTTCATCACCTTCCCGCAACTCGCCGATGTCCGGTTCGGCCACCGCTGGGCCGGCCCGATCGACACCAACACCCGGTTCTGTGCGCACTGGGGTCGGGCCGGCCGCGGGCGGATCGCCTACGTCAACGGATTCACCGGCCTGGGTGTGGGGGCATCCCGGTTCGCCGCCGACGTCTGCCTGGATCTGCTCGACGGCCGGCCCACCGAGCGCACCGAACTGGAGATGGTCCGCAAGCGGCCGTTGCCGTTTCCGCCCGAACCGCTTGCCAGTATCGGTATCCAGGCCACCCGTCGGTCGTTGAATCGGGCCGACCACAATGCCGGCCGCCGCAACGTGTTGCTGCGCACCCTGGACCGCCTCGGGCTGGGCTTTGATTCCTGAGGGTGCTCCTCCAGTAGGCTCGCAGGCAGTCCGCCCGGATAAGAGGGTGGTTTACAGGAGGAAGAAAAACTCGTGGGAGACACACTCACCGCAGGACAGAAGTTGGGCCGGGGCGATTCACTCACGTCGGGCAACGGGGCCTACACCCTGACGTTGCAGGACGACGGCAACCTCGTCCTGGCGGCCCGCGGCGAAGCCATCTGGGCGGCCGGTACCAATGGCGAGGGCGCCGATCGCGCCGAGGTTCAGGCCGACGGCAACTTCGTGGTCTACGCCGGCGATAAGCCGGTCTGGAACACCGACACCAAGGGCAAGAAGGACGTCAAACTGGTCCTGCAGGACGACCGGAACCTGGTGCTCTACGCTGCCGACGGGTCGGTCTGGTCCTCGCGCACCGAGACCGACGCCCCGCCGCCGCCATTGGTGGAGGAGAAGGTGGAGATCGCCCCGGTAGCCGCCGAGAAGCGCACCCACACCGTCGCCGCCGGCGACACGCTGTTCAACATCGCCAAGCAGTACCTCGGCGACGGCAACCGCTACCAGGAACTGGCCACCTTCAACAACATCGCCAACCCCGATCACATCGAGGTCGGACAGCTCATCAACATCCCCTGACCTGCAGCTGAGGTTGCTCTACGCCGGACGGCGCGGACCCGCAATCAATAGTCGGTAACAATCGGGGCGTAACCCCGATACACAGTCGACACATTGTTGCGACCGCGCCGTTCGCGCGTCAGAGACCGATCGAGGTGTATCTTGGCCCGCTTCCTGGGATCTCTCGTCCTCGCCGCCGGCGCCATGGCCGCTGTCCTGATCCCGGTCGCCTCCGCCGACGACGACGTGACCTGGGCCTTGCCGGTGCCGACCGGGGCCGGCGTCATGGTGTCGCCCGGGATGGAGATTCGGCAGCAGTCCACGGTCTGCACACTGGGCTTCGTCGATCCGATCGCGCGGGTGGGCTATTCGGCGGGGCACTGCCGCGGCGCCGGCCCGGTCACCGACCGATTGGGCCGCGTCATCGGGGTCGTGACGAGTTCACGGGACAACACGCCCGACGGCTCGGTGGTCCGGGTGGACGAGGTGATCTCCGACTACGAGACCATCAGCCTGGCCGCCGATGTCTCGATTACCAACGTCCTCCCGGGTGGTCGCCCGCTGGTGACCGATCCTGTCCCGCCACTGGCGGCCGGACAGCCGGTCTGCCACTTCGGCGTCGTCAC
>CAIWCQ010000090.1 GCA_903911165.1 uncultured Actinomycetes bacterium
ACCACCGCGTGATGGCCGTCCGTCCGGGCGTCCGCCCCGAGTCGGATCATTTCCTCGACGAAGCGGAAGCGCGCTTCGAAAACGTTCTCGGTGATCATCGATGTGCCGTCAGCGATGGACGCCATGGCGATAGCCATCGGCTGGAGATCGGTCGGGAAACCGGGGAACGGCAGCGTAGACACATTGCCGGCCCTGGGCCGCTCGTACTGCACCACCCGGAACCCGGTGTCGTGCTGGGTCACCGTTGCCCCCGCGCCGTGCAATTTATGCAGCACCAACTGCAGGTGCGCCGGATCGACGCCCGAGATGGAGACGTCACCCAGTGTCATCGCTGCGGCGATGCCCCACGTGGCCGCGACGATGCGGTCACCGATCACGCGATGTTCCGTCGGATGCAATTTCGGGCTTCCGGTGATGGTCAGCATCGACGTGCCCGCACCGGTGATCTGGGCACCCATCTGAACGAGCATCGCGCACAAATCCACCACGTCAGGCTCACGCGCGGCGTTGTGAATGGTCGTGACGCCTTCGGCGAGAACCGCGGCCATCAGAATGTTCTCGGTCGCCCCGACCGAGGGGAACTCGAGCTGAATCTCGGCGCCGCGCAGGTGTTCCGCGGTCGCAACTACGCAGCCGTGCTCGATGTTGCAGTCCGCACCCAACTGGCGCAAACCGGATTGGTGCATGTCCAGTGGCCGGGATCCGATCGCGTCACCTCCGGGAAGTGCCACCCGCGCTCGCTTGCAGCGACCGACGAGCGGTCCCAACACGCACACCGATGCCCGGAACTGCCGCACAGCGGCGAAGTCGGCCTCGTATTTCGGTTCGTCGGGCGACGTGATGCGAACTACCGATCCGTCGAGCTCCACGTTCGCGCCAAGACCTCGAAGCACTTCGGCCATCAGCGGAACGTCGAGGATGTCGGGGCAGTTGGTGATCGTGGTGGTGCCCTCGGCCAACAAGCTGGCCGCCATCAGCTTCAGAACACTGTTCTTTGCGCCGCCCACAGCGACCTCACCGGACAACCGGTTGCCGCCGGTCACCAGGAAGTGCTCGCCCACGGCGTTAGCTTAGTGGAGTGGGGCCGAGGATCTCGTCTGCACGGCGCGTAGTTTGATCACCATGGCAGTCCACCTCACCCGCATCTACACCCGGACCGGCGATGACGGAACATCCGGTCTCAGCGATTTCTCCCGGGTGTCCAAAAGCGATCCACGGCTGATCGCCTACGCGGATTGCGACGAGGCAAACTCAGCGATCGGCGTTGCGGTGGCGCTGGGCCACCCCGAGGATCCGCTGCGCGCAGTCCTGACCGGAATCCAGAACGATCTTTTCGATGCCGGCGCGGATCTCGCGACGCCCATAGTCGAAAACCCCGAGCGGCCGCCACTGCGGATCACCGAGTCCTATATCGAGCGCCTTGAACAATGGTGCGATCAGTACAACGAGACACTGCCCGCGTTGACCTCGTTCATCCTGCCGGGCGGGACCGCGCTGTCAGCGCTGCTGCATGTCGCCCGCACAGTGGCGCGCCGGGCCGAGCGCTCGGCCTGGATCGCGGCGAACGCACATCCCGACACGGTCAGCCCATTGCCGGCGCGCTACCTGAACCGCCTGTCAGATCTGTTGTTCATCCTGTCGCGGGTCGCTAATGCCGGCGATGACGTGCTGTGGAAACCGGGCGGGTCCCGCTAGGCAGCACCGCGGGCGGGTCCCGCTAGGCAGCACCGCGGGAGGGGCCCGCTAGGCAGCACTGCGATGCGTCCGCGGTGAGGGCCGCGACTCGACCCAGGACAGGAAGGCCGTCAGGGCGCCGCGGTCCAGTGCCACCTCGTAACCGCGATCCCGACTTCCGGTGCTGTCGTGGAGTTCGAGCACGACGGTCTCCTCGGTCATGATGTCGAACTCGTCGCCGCGCGGAGCGCGCCGTGCGATGACCTCCAAGCCGGGCCGGCCCAGCCGCCGGTCTGGCCACAGCCGCGCACTCGACAGCCGATAAAACTGGGCTTCGTCGCCGCGGTAACGCAGAACCCCGTGACGCCAGCCGTGGCCGCCGACGGCGGGTATGTCCCTCAGGATCGCGGCCATGCCGCCCTGGCCCAGATTCCACAGCCTGATGAACAGCGCGATCACGATTAATAGCAGAACTCCGGTGAGCGCAACCATGATCGTCATCGGCGCGCTCATCCGGCTAGTCGAGTTGGCCGAGCGCTCGCAGCCGGGCCCTCCCGCGGGCGGCCGCCCGGGGATCGTCGGAGGCAGCGTCCGCCTTGGCCGCATCCGCGTCGATCTCCGAGGCGAATTCGGCCGACTCGACCAAAATTCGCACGCCTTCCTCGGTCACCGCCATATAGCCGCCATCGACGGCGATGCGCAGATCGTCCTCGCCCTCGCGTTCGACTCGGACCATGGCGTCGTCGACCAACTGCGCCACCAACGGGATGTGGTTGGGCAGGATGCCGATTTCACCGGATGTGGTCCGGGTGAAAACGAACGTCGCCTTGCCCGACCAGATCTTGCGTTCGACGGCAACGATGTCGACGTCCAGTTCGGCCACCTCACATCACCTCTCGAAGTCTGATCCGCAGCTTCACAACTTGGCGCCGAGACTCGCGGCCTTCTTTTCCAGGTCGTCGAGTCCCCCGATCAGGAAGAACGCCTGCTCGGGCAGATGGTCAAAATCACCCTTGGCCAGTTTGTCGAAGGCCTCAACGGTCTCCTTCAGGGGAACCGTCGAACCGGGCTGGCCGGTGAACTGCTCGGCCGCCATCATGTTCTGACTCAGGAACCGCTCGATGCGTCGCGCCCGGTACACCAACTGCTTGTCCTCCTCGGACAACTCGTCGATACCGAGGATGGCGATGATGTCCTGAAGGTCCTTGTAGCGCTGCAGGATACGGATGACCTCCTGGGCGACCCGGTAGTGCTCGTCCCCCACCACGCTGGGGTGCAGGATCGTCGAGCTGGACGCCAGCGGATCCACCGCCGGGAAGATACCCTTGGAGAACACCGCGCGGGA
>CAIWCQ010000091.1 GCA_903911165.1 uncultured Actinomycetes bacterium
GAGCCAGACCTGGGCACAGCGACGATTCTCGGCCTGATCGGATTCTCACTCCTCTTCGTCACGATCGGCGCCATCACCAGATCGTGCGGTGCCGCCGGAATCATCGTTGTCGATGCGTCGTCTGACGTGGTCGGCCCGCAAGCACTGCGGGACGGCCAGCTCGACGCCCTGCTGGCCAGCACCGGCGGGGCAACCGGCAGCGGTTCCACCGGCTCATCGGCACTGGACGCTTACACGTTGTTCGCCGGCAACGGCAATAACCTGCCGGGGTATTCCAACCCGCAGATCGACGGGATCATCTCTTCACTGGCAGTCACCACCGATCCCAAGGAACAGGCCCGCCTGCTCGGCGACGGCGCGCCCATCCTCTGGGTCGACATGCCGACCCTTCCGTTGTATCGGCAGCAGCGCACCGTCATTGCCGCCAAGAGCATGTTCGCCGTGCAGGCCAACCCCACCAAGTGGGGCGCCGGCTGGAACATGGACAGATGGGTGGTGACGCCGTGACGCCCGACGGCGGCGCTGTTGCCGAGTCCGTGACCGACCTGCTGGTCGCGCTGACTCGCGAAGTGCCCGACTTCCCCGAACCCGGTGTGCTGTTCCGGGACCTGACCCCGGTGCTGGCCGACGACCGCGGGTTCGCCGCGGTCACCTCCGCCCTCGCAGCGATCGTCGAGGGCGCCGATCTGATCGCCGGTGTCGACGCGCGGGGCTTCCTGCTCGGTGGTGCCGTCGCTCACCGGTTGGGGATCGGGGTCCTTGCTGTCCGCAAGGGTGGAAAACTGCCGCCACCGGTGCACAGCCGCACCTACAACCTCGAGTACGGCACCGCCACCCTGGAGATCCCTGCCGGCGGCATCGAACTGGCCGGGCGGCGGGTAGCGATCATCGATGATGTGTTGGCCACCGGCGGGACGGTTGCCGCGACCCGAGACCTGCTCACGACGGTGGGCGCGCGGGTCACCGCGGCGGCGGTGGTGCTGGAGTTGGCGGGGCTCGGCGGACGCGACCGAATCGCTCCGCTTGCCGCACACAGCCTGCGGCTCCTCTGACCCGGACCGGACACGGCGAGAGATCCTCGCCGGATCCGCGCGCGATATCCTTCCAGGATCCCCGCAGCAGCCCGGGGAACCGGAGGTGAGCATGGCGGACGAACCGGGAAGCGCAGGCTTCCCGTCGGTGCCGGTCGCCGAGATGGGCGAATCGCGCGGGGAGATTCCGAAGTCCCCGATCAGCGCGTCCCGTCGGGTGCGGGCTCGCCTGGCGCGGCGGATGACCGCGCAACGCAGCGCTATCAGCCCGGTGCTCGAGCCGTTGGTCGCGGTGCACCGGGAGATCTATCCCAAGGCTGACCTGACGTTGCTGCAGCGTGCCTACGGCGTGGCAGACGCCAAACATGCCAGCCAGTCGCGCCGCTCCGGTGACCCCTACATCACCCACCCGTTGGCCGTCGCGAGCATTCTCGCCGAGTTGGGCATGGACACCACCACCCTGGTGGCTGCGCTGCTGCATGACACCGTCGAGGACACCGGCTACACCTTGGAGGCGCTGACCGCTGATTTCGGAGACGAGGTCGCTCACCTCGTCGATGGCGTCACCAAGCTCGACAAGGTGGTGCTGGGCACCGCCGCGGAGGGCGAGACCATCCGCAAAATGATCATCGCGATGGCCCGTGATCCGCGGGTGCTGGTGATCAAGGTCGCCGACCGGCTGCACAACATGCGCACGATCCGATTCCTGCCTCCCGAGAAGCAGGCGCAAAAGGCACACGAAACACTGGAAGTTATTGCGCCCCTAGCTCACCGGCTTGGAATGGCGACGGTCAAGTGGGAGCTTGAGGATCTTTCGTTCGCGATCCTGCACCCGAAGCGTTACGAGGAGATCGTCCGACTGGTAGCTGACCGCACACCATCTCGAGACACGTATCTGGCCAGAGTGCGCTCAGATATCGGGACCGCACTGGCCGAGATGAAAGTCAGTGCCGCGGTCGAAGGAAGGCCGAAGCACTACTGGTCGATCTATCAGAAGATGATCATCAAGGGTCGCGACTTCGACGACATCCACGACTTGGTCGGGGTCCGCATCCTGTGCGACGAGATCCGTGATTGCTACGCCGCCGTGGGGGTGGTGCATTCGCTGTGGCAGCCGATGCCCGGCCGATTCAAGGACTACATCGCCCAACCCCGGTTCGGGGTGTACCAGTCGCTGCACACCACGGTCGTCGGGCCGGAAGGTAAGCCCCTGGAGGTCCAGATCCGGACTCGTGAGATGCACCGCACCGCGGAGTACGGCATCGCATCGCACTGGCGTTACAAAGAGGCCAAGGGCCGCAACGCGGTCCCGCATCCGCAGTCGGCGGCCGAGATCGACGATATGGCCTGGATGCGCCAACTTCTCGACTGGCAACGCGAGGCCGCCGATCCCGGTGAGTTCCTCGAATCGCTGCGCTACGACCTGGCCGTGCAGGAGATCTTCGTGTTCACGCCCAAGGGCGATGTCGTCACACTGCCCACCGGTTCAACACCTGTCGACTTCGCCTACGCGGTACACACCGAGGTGGGACACCGATGTATCGGTGCGCGGGTCAACGGCCGGTTGGTGGCGCTGGAGCGCACGCTCGAAAATGGCGAAGTGGTGGAGGTTTTCACCTCCAAGGCGCTCAATGCCGGCCCGTCTCGGGACTGGCAGGGCTTCGTGGTGTCGCCTCGTGCCAAGGCAAAGATCCGGCAGTGGTTCGCCAAGGAGCGCCGTGAGGAGGCGCTGGAGACCGGTAAGGACGCGATCACCCGGGAGGTCCGTCGCGGCGGGCTGCCACTACAGCGACTGGTGACCGCCGAGGCGATGACCGCACTGGCACAGGAGTTGCGCTACGGCGACATCTCGTCGCTGTACACCGCGGTGGGTGAGGGCCACGTCTCGGCCCGCCATGTCGTGCAACGCCTACTGGCTCAACTCGGGGGCGCGGACGGTGCCGAGGACGAACTCGCCGAACGCTCCACCCCGACCACCATGCACGTGCGGCAGCGCAGCACTGAGGACTCCGGGGTGGGAGTGCCCGGAGCGCCGGGCACGCTGACGAAGCTGGCCAAATGCTGCACTCCCGTCCCCGGCGACAACATCATGGGGTTCGTCACCCGCGGCGGCGGTGTCAGCGTGCACCGCACCGACTGCACCAACGCCGATGATTTGCAGTTGCAGTCGGAGCGCATCATCGAGGTGGTGTGGGCGCCTTCGCCCACATCGGTATTCCTAGTTGCCATCCAGGTCGAGGCTCTCGACCGGCACCGACTGCTTTCGGATGTGACGCGGGTCCTCGCCGACGAACGGGTGAACATCCTCTCGGCTTCGGTGACCACCTCCGATGATCGGGTTGCGATCAGCCGCTTCACTTTTGAGATGGGCGACCCCAAACACCTCGGGCATGTGCTCAACGCGGTGCGCACCGTCGAAGGCGTCTACGACGTATACCGGGTGACCAGCGCGGCATGAGGGTGCAGCGCGGGCGGCTGCCTCAGCCCGCGATTACGGTGGGGGTGTCCCGGTGCAGGGTCTCGCCGCGGAAGAACGCAGGCGCCTTAGCCCGCCAGATGAACATGAGCACGACGCCGAGCAGGATCAGTCCGAGGCCGAGTACCAGTACCAGGCCCACGCCGAAAATGCTTGCGCCGCTGCCATAGTCGGGTGACGCTGAATCGCGCAGCGTGATCAGCAGAACGAAGAACAGGCCAAGGCCGCCGAGCAACGGAAACAACAACTTGAACACGAAGCTCGACACGTTCGCGAATAACTCCCGGCGGAAGAACCAGATGCAGGCGAATGCCGTCAGACCGTAGTAGAAGCAGATCATGATGCCCAACGCGTAGATCGTGTCGGTCAGGGCATTGCGGCTCAGTACGTGCATGACCGCATAGAAAATCCCGGCGACGCTGCCGGCTACGACGGTCGCGTAGGACGGCGTCAGATAGCGGGGGTGGATCGATGCGAACCGGGGCGGGAGGGCCTGGTACGACGCCATTCCCAACATGGTGCGCGATGACGGCAGAAAGGTGGTGATCAGGCTGGCGATGCTGGAGGCGAGCACGGCGAGATACAACAACAGATGCCAGGGACTGCCGAGCACCGGTTCGGCCAACTCGCCGAAGACGTTGGAGGCATTGTCCTCGTTGCCCAGACCTACGCCCTGGTCGCCGACGCCGGCGTACATCTGGGTCGCTGTCGCGACGATCAGGTAAGTCAGCAGGATCGAGATCACCGTGAGCAGCGCGGCGCGCCCGGGTGTCTTCGCCGATCCTTTGGACTCCTCGTTGACCGTCAAGCAGGTATCCCAGCCCCAGAACGCGAATATCGAACCGGACAGTCCGGCGATGAATGCCGACAGGGTCAGGCCGGCCGGGCTGAACCATTCCCAGCTGAAGCTCAGGCCGGTCGGTGCCGTCCGCGACTTCGCGATCGCCAGGCCGGCGAAGATCAACAGGATCGCCAGCTGGAATCCGACCAGTACGAACTGAATTCGTTCGGTGGTGGTGATGCCCCGGTAGGCGACCCCCGTCGCCACCGCGAGGAATGTCAGGCAGGTCGCCACGTTGATCCACTTGTTCTCCCAGAGTCCGCCGATCAACGCACTGCCGGAGAGGTCGCCGAGGAACTGGTAGAAGAACTCCACCGCCACCCCGGCGAGGTTGGATAACACAATTGCGGTGGCCAGGATTGCGACCCAGCCGCCGATCCATCCGACGTAGGGGCCGAATGCCTTGGTGGTCCAGGTGAATGAGGTACCGCAGTCCGGGGCAACCTTGTTGAACTCCCGGTAGGCGTAGGCGGCGAAGAACATCGGCAGGAAGCCCGCGATGATCACCACCGCCATCTTTGAGCCGGCCTGGGTGGCCAGGATTCCGACGGTGGCGGTGAGCGCATAGGCGGGTGCCACCGAGGAGATGCCGAGGACGACGCTGCCCAGGACGCCGACGGAGTTGCGCGACAGCCCCTTGCCGTGCAGATCGGCTTCGGCGGCATGCTGTAGGTCGTGCGCTTCTCTCATACCCCTCCCGTCGGGTTGCTCGGCAGACTATGGGTTGCTCGGAAGACTATGGGTTGCTCGGAAGACGATGGGAAGTAACGTACCCCTGACGGTGCAACGTGTTGGGTGTTTGCGCTGACGAATCAGGGAGGCCCCGTCGTGTCCGAAAAGCTCCACGGCATATCCGAAAAACTCCACGTCATGCCGGAAGAACCGGATGCCGTCGATAGCGGCATCGTCGTCGGAGCCGACGGGTCCGACCACGGCCGCGCGGCGCTCCGATGGGCCGCCGACACCGCCGTCGCCTATCGGCTGCCGCTGACGGTGCTCTACGCCCGTCCCGACGAACTCGCCCGACCCACCCTGATTGAGAATCCTGACGGCGTGCTTGGGGACGCGGTGGCGCTGGCGCGGGCGGCCCATCCCGGACTGCAGATCCGGGCGCTGCAGATGCCCGATGCGCCGGTTCAGTCCCTGTTGGCAGTCGGGGAGACCGCCGACGCACTCGTCCTCGGATCCCGCGGTATCGAGGGGTTCCGCGGGCTGTTGCTGGGAAGCACGACGATGCACGTCGCGCCCTATGCGCAGTGCCCGGTTGTGGTGGTGCACTCCGGCATGGAGGGCGGTACTGCCTTCACCGATGCCGAGGGATCCGAGGGCAACCCAGGTCAGGTGGTCCTGGGTTATGACGGTTCGTCGGCGTCGAATCGGGCGGCGGCCTTCGCTTTCCGGCACGCCGCCGCGGTGGGCTGCGGAGTGGTCGCGGTGACGGTGGAGGCCGATCGCGGCGAACCCGACACCTGGGAGGTCAATCCGCAAGACGCCACCCCGGGGTCGGACACCAGCGCCTTCCACTCGCCGGTGATCGTCACCGCGGCGGCGTTCCCGGAAGTGCCGGTGTCCTTCGTTGCCGGCACCGGCCGGCCGGCTGAGGTGTTGCTGGCCGAAGCCATCGGCGCGGAACTCCTGGTTGTCGGGAGCCGGGGATCCGGCGGATTCTCGGGTCTGGTGATGGGGTCGGTCAGCCAGAAGGTGCTTGCCCACGCCGGATGCCCGGTCGCGGTCCTGCACGAGGGGATCTCCGCGGAGACCGCCGCCGGCGTCGCCTAAAGCCCGTGTCGTTGGGGCCGGCGTCTTGGGGGCCCGTGTCGCCTGGGTCGCCTGGGTCGCCTGGGTCCTGGGTCGCCTGGGTCCTGGGTCGCCTGGGGCCGTCAGTCCAGCAGAACCGACTTGACCTTGACCTCGGTCGCCGGCTTTCCGTCCTGGCTGCCGCCCGCCACGCCGCCCTGGGCGATCTTGTCCAGCGTGGCGAGTCCGGTGGCGTCGATGGTGCCGAAGACGGTGTAGCCCGGCGGCAGTTGGGAATCCTTGTAGACCAGGAAGAACTGGCTGCCGTTGGAGTCCGGCCCGGCGTTGGCCATGGCCAGGGTGCCGCGCGGGTACAGCACCGGATTCCGCAGGGCCGGGTCACCCTTGGGGTACTGGGTGGTCGGGTATTCATTGGCGAAGGCATATCCCGGACCACCGCCACCGGTACCGGTCGGGTCGCCACACTGCAGCACACCGAGCGAGGAGGCGGTGGTCAGGCGGTGACAGATGGTGTCGTTGAAGAAGCCCTTCTGGGCCAGGCTCGCGAAGCTGTTCACCGTGCACGGCGCCTCGGCATTGTTGAGCAGCAGACCGATGTTGCCCTGGTCGGTGGACATGCTGACGCTGATCGTCGCGGGGTCGGTGGGTACCTTGCCGGACTTCGGGGCATCCACGGGCCTGCTGGCTTTCTGCGCCGCCGGGTACTGACAGTTCGCTCCGAGATCGGCGGACGCCGCGAATGTCGGCAGTTGGTCCGCGCCGCCACGGGGCGGGGGAGTCGTTGGAGCCGCCGAGGTGGGGGCGGCGCTGATGGGATCTGACTCCTTGTCGTTCATCACGAACGTGACGATCGCCGCAGCAGCGGCAGCGATCGCGACCACCGCGCCTGCAACTGTGAAAATGCGTCGCTGCCGGTCCTTCTGGGCTCGGCTTTCTAGTTGGCGCTCGAGATTGAGTTTCGCCATCTCGCGTCGTTCTTCATTGCTGGGCACCGCGGTAATCCTCCACATGTGACTCGGTCAATCGACGCGTTGAGTCTGCCAGCTGAACTTGTCAGCGGGGGCTGCGGCCCACCGGTAGGCCAGGATGGGACACTGTTGCGGTGTTGCTCAGCGGGTTCCCGGCCGGCATGTTGGCCTGCAACTGCTATGTGTTGGCCCCGCGTGCGGGGTCGGACGCGATCGTCGTCGACCCCGGTCAGCGGGCGATGGGAACCTTGCGCCGGATCCTCGACGAGAACCGGCTGACGCCGGCCGCAGTGTTGCTCACCCATGGACACATCGACCACATCTGGTCCGCGCAGAAGGTGGCCGACACCTACGGGTGCCCGGCATTCATTCACCCCGCGGACCGGTTCATGCTGGCCGACCCGATCAATGGCTTCGGGCCTCGGATCGGCCAACTTGCTGTCGGAGCGCTGTTCCGCGAACCGCGCCAGATCGTCGAGCTCGATCGCGACGGCGACACGCTTGATCTCGGCGCAATCCGGGTCGCGGTGGATCACACCCCGGGACACACCCGTGGATCGGTGGTGTTTAGGGTTTCTGATTCCGCAGGCGGGCCCGGACGCGGTGAGTTGGTGTTCACCGGCGACACGCTGTTCAAGCAGTCGGTGGGGCGCACCGACCTGCCCGGCGGAAGTGGTCGGGACCTGCTCGCCTCGATCGTCACCAAACTGCTCGTGCTCGATGACGACACCCGGGTGCTTCCCGGCCACGGCGAGGCCACCACCATCGGCGTCGAACGTCGCACAAACCCGTTCCTGCAGGGGATAACGGCGCTGTGAGCCGATTCCAGGCGCCCAAGGGAGTTCCGGATTATCTGCCGCCGGACTCGGCCGCATTCGTGGCGGTGCGCGACGGATTGCTCAGGGCCGCGCGCAGTGCCGGCTACGGCGACATCGAGTTGCCGATCTTTGAAGACACCGCTCTGTTCGCCCGTGGAGTGGGGGAGTCCACCGATGTGGTCTCCAAGGAGATGTATACCTTTGCCGACCGCGGCGACAGATCGGTGACGCTACGTCCGGAGGGCACCGCCTCGGTGATGCGCGCGGTGATCGAACACGGCCTCGATCGTGGCGCGTTGCCGGTCAAGCTCTGTTACGCCGGGCCGTTCTTTCGCTACGAGCGTCCTCAGGCCGGACGCTATCGCCAACTCCAGCAGGTCGGGGTGGAGGCGATCGGCGTCGACGACCCTGCCTTAGACGCCGAGGTGATCACCGTCGCCGACGCCGGGTTCCGCTCGCTGGGACTCGACGGGTTCCGCCTGGAGATCACCTCGTTGGGTGACGACACCTGCCGAGCGCAGTACCGAGAGGTGTTGCAGGAGTTCCTGTTCGGCCTTGACCTCGACGAGGCCACCCGGGCGCGCGCGGCACTCAACCCACTGCGGGTGCTTGATGACAAGCGGCCCGAGGTGCGGGAGTTGACCGCCGGCGCGCCGCTGATGCTGGATTACCTGTCGGACGGTGCCAAGCAGCATTTCGATACCGTGCTTGCGTACCTCGACGCGGTCGGGGTGCCCTACGCGGTCAATCCCCGACTGGTGCGGGGGCTGGATTACTACACCAAAACGACGTTTGAATTCGTCCACGACGGCCTCGGTGCCCAGTCCGGAATCGGCGGCGGTGGTCGCTATGACGGGCTGATGACCCAACTGGGCGGTGCGGACCTCTCCGGCATCGGGTTCGGATTGGGTGTGGATCGCACCCTGCTCGCGCTGCAGTCCGAGGGCAAGTCGGTCGGCGACACCAACCGCTGCGAAGTCTTCGGCGTGCCACTGGGCGACCGGGCAAAACTTGAACTCGCCAGACTGGCGGCGCAACTGCGGGCCGGCGGCGTCCGAGTCGACTTCGCCTACGGCGACCGGGGCATCAAGGGTGCGATGCGGGCCGCGGATCGCTCCGGTGCGCGTATCGCCCTGGTAGCCGGTGACCGCGACGTCGAGGCCGGCACGGTCGGAGTTAAGGATCTGTCCACGGGTGCCCAGGTCGACGTGGCCCTCGGTTCCGTTGTCAGCGAGGTCGTTTCGCGGTTGACGGTGTTCGATGCCGAACGCTCACTGAATTCTTAGTGCTGCGGGGGAACCGCGCGTTGGGCCCGCGGCGTTGAGCGGTCGTGAACCCGTTAATCGAGGACTACCTGCGCGCCAGTGGCGTGCAGTACTTCCGCGGCCACCACGACGACGAGTATTTCTTCCTGGCCGACTTTCTGGCCGGCGCGAATCGCCGCCGCCTGCACGTGCACCTCGGTGCGGGTGTCGACCGGGGTGAGGTCGAGTTGGTCATCACCCCTGATCGTTACTACCCCGGTGCGCGGCGCGAGCGGATCGCGACAGTGGCCGCGCGTTGGGCTACCCAGGTGCCCGGACTGCAGGCCAAGTTGCACGAGTCTGCCGATCCGGCACTGGTCGGCGTGGTGGTGGGCGGCCGGTACCGTCCCGCCGGAATCGCCGATTTGGCCGGCTTCGTCGACCGCACCGTGGCGTCCGCGGTCGATTTTTTCGCCGCCCTATCCACCCGTGTCGACCCGTCCACCCGTGTCGACCCGTCCACCCGTGGCGCCCCGTCCAACCCGGTCGCCCCGTCCACCCCTGTCGCCCCGGCGGACGAGGACGGACTGCGCGACGCCGGCTAGGTCATCACAGCGGGGTGGCGTAACACCGACGGACGGGAGCCGATATGCCAGGTATGCGATACCCGACAGTTCTGTGCGTGACGGTGTTTTTGCTGGCCATGGCATCGCCGATGGCTCAGGCGCCCGCCGACCCGACCGGCCCGTATCAGGTCACCTACACGGTCACGACCACCAGCGATCTGACCGCCAACATCTACTACGTGACGTCGGATCCGCCCGGCCAGGCATCGGCGAACGATCCGCAGTACATGCCGCTGGCTCGCACCGGTGTGGGACCGGGCGCGCCATGGGTTTTCCAAACCACAATGAACGACCCCACGCAGTGGGCGTTCGTCAGCGCCAGTGGGGGACTTCGGGTCAATCCCGAGTTCCGCTGCGAGATCGCCGTCGACGGCCAGGTGCTGGTCTCGACTCAGGGTGGCAGCGGCGTGCAGTGCGCGCTACGACCGTGGTGACGTCCCGTCCCGCTGATTGGCCCCGTTTCAGCTCAGATTGCGGGCGCTGAAGGTATCGCATTTGTTCGGGTCGCCGGTCTGGTATCCGACGGTGAACCATTTCTGGCGTTGTTCGGACGATCCGTGGGTCCACTGCTCCGGGTTCACCCGACCGGTGGACTGCTTTTGAATTCGATCGTCGCCCACCGATGAGGCCGCCGACAGCGCGTCAGCGATGTCGTTGTCGCTCAGCGGCTCCAGATAGGTCAGGTCGGTTCCCGGCTGCTTGGTGATTGCCGCGTAGTGCGCCCACACCCCGGCGTAGCAATCGGCCTGAAGTTCCGAGCGGACACCGTCCCCGGTAGCGCCCTGTGCGCCCTTCTGGGCGCGGCCGAGGTCGCCGAGCAGGTTTTGGACATGATGGCCGTACTCGTGCGCCACGACGTACTCCTGGGCCAGTGGGCCACCGCTGGAGCCGAACTGGGTTTTGAGCACCTGGAAGAAGTCGGTATCGAAGTAGGCGGTCTGGTCGGGTGGGCAATAGAACGGGCCGACATCACTGCTGGCCGGTCCGCAGCCGGTCTGGACCTCGCCCTTGAACAGCCGCATCCGGGGAGGTTTGTAACCGCGCAGCAATTGCTGCCAGACCTGGTCCACAGAGTTGCCGGTGGCCACCACGCGGCATTCGACGAAGTTGTTGGCGTCCGCGCCGGTCCGGCATTTTTGCAGGTCGAAACCGGGCTGGGACTGGGTCGCGGGGCCAATCTGCTGTTGGCTCAGCACCGGGCCGGGGTCGACGCCGAGGAACAGGGCCAGCAGCGCGATGGCAAGTCCGCCGATGCCGCCGCCGAGTGCTATGCCGCGACCGCCGCCACCACCGGTGCTCGTGGTTTTGCTCGTGTCGATCCGTATGCCCTCGTTGAAGGTCATCAGCGCTCCTCGAGATTGATTCCGCAGGCTGCTCGATAGCCCCATTCAGCTTGCCACAATCGTCGGTTGCCGGTGTCGGTGGTCGGGTCGGCCTGGGCAGTCCCTAGACTCCGGTGGTCACCACTACCGACGGTTCCCCCTGCTGACCGTCGGTTCC
>CAIWCQ010000092.1 GCA_903911165.1 uncultured Actinomycetes bacterium
CACTCTTCCCATCCATCTTTTGGGCCCCATCCACTTTCCGGGCCTGTACACCTTCACCCGCGTGGTGTGGGTGTTCGCCGCACTGCTGCTGGTCGTGCTGCTGGCCGTGATCGGTGGGCACTGGCTACGGCACCCGACCGCGGCGCGTAGCCACGCCCGCAACCCGCAGATGGCGCACTTCTACGGCGCGGCGCCGATGGCATTGCTGACCGTGGCCTCCGGTGCGGTGTTGGTGGGCGGTGATCTGATCGGCGAACGCGCCGCGGTGGAACTGGCCTGGGCACTGTGGGTGGCGGGCACCATCGGCGGGCTTTTCACCGCCGTCAGCATCCCGTATCTGATGTTCACCCAGCACTCCGTGGAACCGGATGCCGCGTTCGGCGGCTGGCTGATGCCGATCGTCCCGCCCATGGTCGCCGCCGCCACCGGCGCGCTGCTGATTCCGCACATGCCGGCCGGAGTCGGCCGGCAGACCATGTTCTACGGCTGCTACGCGATGTTCGGGCTGAGCCTGGTGGCGGCCTTCATCATCATCTCAATGATCTGGAGCCGGTTGGCGCTGTACGGAACCTCCGGCACCGCGCGGGTGCCGACGCTGTGGATCGTGCTCGGTCCGCTGGGCCAATCCATCACGGCGGCAGGGCTTCTCGGCCTCAACGCGGCGTTGGCTGTCGACCCCGATATCGCCGCGGCCATGAACTCGTTCGCGATTTTGTTCGGTGTGCCGGTGTGGGGATTCGCAGTGCTGTGGATCGCGCTGGCGACCGCGCTGACTGTGCGCACACTGCGGCGCGGCATGCCGTTCGCACTGACCTGGTGGAGCCTGACCTTCCCGGTAGGCACCTTCGTGACCGGCACCACCCAGCTGGCCGTGCACACCGGACTGCCGGCGTTCGCCGCCGCCGCGCTGATCGCCTATCTCGGCCTGCTCGGCACCTGGCTGCTGGTGGCGGCCCGCACCGCGCGCGGCAGCCTGCACGGCACCCTGCTGGCACCGCAGAAGCCGGCCGGACCGATCCGGGCGCGGAAGGATCCGGCGCGGTAGCCGGGGCCGGACGATATCTACGGCGTGCCACAATCGCGACGTGCAGATAGGCATGAGCATGCCGGTGATGGAGCCCGACCTCGACGCGAGCGTGTTGCGCCGGTGGGCGCAGACGATCGACGAGGGCCCGTTCTCATCGCTGTGCTGGGGTGAACGCATCGCTTTCGGCAATCCCGAGGCACTGACGCTCCTCGGGGCCCTGGCGGCCTGGACGCACCGGGTACCGCTGATCACCACCGTGGTCGTGCCGCAGTTGCATGACCCGGTGCTGCTCGCCAAATCACTGGCCACCGGCGACATGCTCTGCGGCGGCCGGCTCACCGTCGGCGTCGGGGTGGGCGGCCGTCAGGAGGACTATCTGGCCGTCGGCGCGGATCCGTCTACGCAGACCATGCGCGAGATGGCACAGCGGGTCGAGATCATGAAACGGGTCTGGGCGGGGGAGAAGATCACCGAATCCGTGCTGCCGGTTGGTCCGGTGCCGGTGCACTCCGGGGGGCCCCGACTGCTGGTCGGCACCATCGGACCCAAGACGCTGCGCAGTGCCGCACCGTGGGCTGACGGTCTGGCCGGCATCACACTGGATCTCGACGTTGCCAAACAGGACGAACTGTTCGAGGTCGGCCGCACCGCCTGGGCGCAGGCCGGCAAGCCGAAACCCCATTTGGCTACCTCGTTCTGGTTCGCCCTCGGTTCCCCGGTCGATTCGCGCGCCCAGATTCACCGTCACCTGCGGCACTACATGAACTGGATCCCGGGTGAGTTCGTCGACGCGATGGCGCCGCATACCGGTTTTGCCGGCACCGAGGATGAATTGGCCGACGTGCTGGGGCGGTTCGCCGCCATCGGCACCAGCGAGATTCACCTCATCCCGACCAGTACCGACCTCGATCAGCTGCGCCGGGTGGCTGATGTGGTCGCCGACTTTGACCTAGGGAACAGACCATGACGCAGTCGTATGGCAACTATCAGATCGAGATCTACTTCCAGGGCCTGGCCGGGGTGCTGCCCAGCTTGCCGATGTCCTTCGACGAACTCCAGTCGCGCGCGCAGCAGGCGCTGTCTCCGTCGGTCTGGTCCTATGTGTCCGGGGGTGCCGGCGACGAGCGCACCCAGCGCGCCAACGTCACCGCATTCGAGCAGTGGGGTCTGATTCCCCGGATGCTCGTCGGCGCCACCGAACGCGATATGTCAGTCGAACTCTGGGGGCGACGCTGGCCTGCGATCTTCATGGCGCCCGTCGGCGTGATCGGTCTGTGCACGGCAGACCGGCACGGTGACCTCGCCGCAGCCCGCGCCGCCGCGCGCACCGGCGTGCCACTGTGTGTGTCGACGCTCACCATGGACCCACTGGAAGACGTCGCAGCCGAATTCGGCGACACCCCCGGGTTATTCCAGCTTTACACCCCCACCGATCGCGAACTCGCCGAGAGCCTGGTGCACCGCGCCGAGGCGGCCGGCTACGCGGGAATCGTGGTCACCCTCGACACCTGGATCCCTGGCTGGCGGCCCCGCGATCTGTCGACCGCGAACTTTCCGCAACTGCGCGGTCTGTGCCTGGCGAACTACATCAGCGATCCGGTTTTCCGCGCGAAAGTCGACGCAGACATCGACGCCGACCCGCGGGCGGCCGTCATGCACTGGGTCAGCATCTTCGGAAACTCGTTGACGTGGAACGACATTCCGTGGTTGCGCTCAATCACCACGCTGCCGCTGATACTGAAGGGCATCTGCCATCCCGATGATGCTCGGCGTGCCATCGACGCCGGTGCGGACGGAATCTACTGCTCCAACCACGGCGGCCGTCAGGCCAATGGTGGACTGCCGGCCATCGACTGCCTGCCCGACGTGGTGGCGGCGTGCGGCGATGTCCCCGTCCTGTTCGACTCCGGTATCCGCTCCGGGGCCGACGTGATCAAGGCCCTGGCCCTGGGCGCCAAAGCTGTCGGTATCGGCCGGCCGTACGCCTACGGCGCGGCACTGGCCGGAACCGACGGGATCGTGCACGTGCTGCGCTCGATTCTGGCCGAGGCTGACCTGATCATGGCCGTCGACGGCTATCCCACGCTTAAGGATCTGACCCCGGAGGCATTGCGGCGCGTGCAACGGTAAGGCCGTGCGACGATGAAGCGATGTCGCATCCATCGACCGCGGTCAGCCGTCTCGCCGAGTTGCAGAGCACGTCACGGCGTCAACTCGACGACCTGCTGGACAGCACGCCGTTGGCCACCGTGGCCCTGGTGCGCGACGGACATCCGGTCGCGCTCCCGATCGGATTCGCCCGCATCGACGACGAAGTCGTCATCCATGGATCGACCGGTTCACCGTGGCTGAGCGCCCTGGCCGGTGGTGCGCCGGCCGCTGTGAGCGTGACGACTCTCGACGGAGTCGTGGTGGCGCGCAGCGGATTCGAATCGTCGTTTCACTACCGCAGCGCAGTGCTGTTCGGGACGTTCGAGACGGTCACCGAGGACAAGGTCCGCTACCTCGAGATACTGACTGACACCTTCATCCCGGGTCGGGTGGCTGAATTGCGCGCAAGTACCCGCAAAGAACTCGCCGCCACGGTGGTGCTGAGACTGCCCATCGGTTCCGACAACTGGTCGCTCAAGATCAGCGACGGCTGGCCCGAGGACCCTGAGTCCGATGTCGCCGCCGGCGGCTGGGCGGGCGTGGTGCCGATTACTACGTCGTACGGAACGCCACTGCGCGCACCGGACTGCGAGGAGTCGATCCCGGTGGCCGCGTCGGTGCGGGCGCTGACCGGATCGGTGACCAATCGGCGTCGTTGACCCGTCGCGGTAAAAAGCTGCCTGGCGTTCTGGGCGGGGGCCCGGATGAGGGCCCGGATTGCAAGAGTGCCCCCGGCAGGATTCGAACCTGCGGCCTTCTGCTCCGGAGGCAGACGCTCTATCCCCTGAGCTACGGGGGCGCACGCGCTGCGCCGACGGACAGTCGAAGCCTAACGCATAGGATAATTCCCCGTGACCCCCGCCGACCTCGCCGAGTTGCTGCGCAGCACCGCCGCCGCGGTGCTGACCGAGCACGGCCTCGACCCCGCCGCGCTGCCGGCGGCGGTCACTGTCGAGCGGCCGCGCAACCCCGAACATGGTGACTACGCGACCAACCTGGCGCTGCAGGTGGGTAAGAAGGCCGGCGCCAACCCACGCGAATTCGCCGGTTGGCTGGCCACCGCACTCACCGACGCCGACGGCATCGCCGCCGCCGAGGTCGCCGGGCCCGGATTCGTCAACCTGCGTATCGAGACCGCGGCCCAGGGCGTCATCATCGCCGACATCGCCGCCGCCGGTGCCGAGTACGGCCACTCGGGACTGCTCGCCGGGCGCAGCATCAACCTCGAGTTCGTCTCGGCCAACCCGACCGGTCCGATTCACATCGGCGGCACCCGGTGGGCCGCAGTCGGTGACGCGCTGGGACGACTGCTGGCCACCCAGGGCGCCCGGGTGGTGCGGGAGTACTACTTCAACGATCACGGCACCCAGATCGACCGGTTCGTGTCATCCCTCATCGCCGCCGCGAAGTCGGAGCCGGCACCCGAGGACGGCTACGCCGGCGCCTACATCAACGACATCGCCGCACAGGTGCTCGCCCAGGCACCCGAAGTGATGAGCCTTCCGGAGGCGCAGCAGCGCGAGACGTTCCGCGCAATCGGCGTGGACCTGATGTTCAGCCACATCAAGTCATCGCTGCACGCGTTCGGCACCGACTTCGACGTCTACACCCACGAAGACTCGATGCACACCAGCGGCCGGGTGGACGAGGCCATCGCCAAGCTGCGCGAGAACGGTGCGATCTACGAGAAGGATGGCGCGACCTGGTTGCGCACCACCGAGTTCGGCGACGATAAGGACCGCGTCGTCATCAAGAGTGACGGCGCGCCCGCCTATATCGCCGCCGACCTGGCCTACTACCTGGATAAGCGTCAACGCGGGTTCGACCTGTGCATCTACATGCTCGGCGCTGACCACCACGGGTATATCGCCCGACTCAAGGCCGCCGCTGCCGCCCTCGGCGATGACCCCGACACCGTCGAGGTGCTGATCGGACAGCTGGTCAATCTTGTCCGCGACGGCCAGCCGGTCCGGATGAGCAAGCGGGCGGGCACCGTGATCACCCTCGATGACCTCGTCGAAGCGATCGGCACTGACGCCGCGCGGTACGCGCTGATCCGGTCCTCGGTGGACTCGCCCATCGACATCGACCTGGCGCTGTGGTCCTCCGCGTCAGCGGAGAACCCGGTCTATTACGTGCAATACGCGCACGCCCGACTCTGCGCGCTGGCCCGCAACGCCGCCGAACTCGGTCTGGAGCCCGACCTGTCGCATCTGGCGGAACTCGGCCACGACAGAGAGGGCGCGTTGATCCGCACCCTCGGCGACTACCCCCGGGTGCTGCAGTCCGCCGCCGCATTGCGCGAACCCCACCGGGTCTGCCGCTACCTGGAGGACCTCGCCGGCGACTA
>CAIWCQ010000093.1 GCA_903911165.1 uncultured Actinomycetes bacterium
AATCCCGGGGTAGCCAGCCAGCGCATCGAGCGACCCATCGTCATCATCGGCCAGCCCCGCACCGGAACCACGATCCTCTACGACCTGCTCGCCCAGGATCCCGCGCTGCGCGCTCCGCTGACCTGGGAGGTGGATCACCCCTACCCGGTGCCGCAGCCCGACACCTACTACACCGATCCGCGTATCGACGAGACCCAGGCTCAGTTGGAGATGACCGAGCAGCTGATGCCGGGGTTCATGAAGTTCCACCCGATGGACGCGCGCGTCGGACAGGAGTGTGTGCGGATCTTCGCCGGAACCTTCTGCAGCATGATCTTCACCGTGCAGTACCGGCTGCCGAACTATCAGCGTTGGCTGATGCATGAGGCCGATCACTCCCCCGCCTATCGGTATCACCGAAAGTATTTGCAGCACTTGCAGTCCGGCGTACCAGGCAAGTGGCTGTTGAAGACCCCGGCGCACCTGTGGCAGCTGACCGACCTGCTGGCGGAATATTCGGATGCGCTGTTGGTTCAGACCCACCGCGATCCACTGGTGGTGATGTCCTCGACCAGCGCGCTGATGTGTCACCTTCGCAGGCTCGCCAGCGACAACCCGACCATTCCCGAGTCCGCCGATCAGTGCAGCGACGAGATCGTGCTCGGACTCAATCGGCAGCTTCAGTGGTTCGACGACGGGGAGGTCGATGCCAGCCGGATCATCAACGTCCAATTCGCCGATTTCATGCGCGACCCATTCGAGACGATCAGGAAGATCTACGGACAACTCGGCAGGGAGTTGTCATCGACGGCGGAAACGCTTATGCGCGAACATCTTTCGGCTCACCCCGGTGACCGCGGCGGCAACCGCTACACCTGGGCTGACACTGGCCTGGATGCGGCGGAACTGCGCGAGAAGGTTCGCCCCTACCAGGAACGCTTCGATGTGCCCAGCGAGGAACTGCGCTAAATCACGTACGCGAGGTTCTCCGCGATCCGCTTTCCGACCACGGCGTCACCGGAGTAGTCGATGCCAGCGGGCCGGTAAGAGACCAGGCCGCGTCCGCCGGCCAGTCGGGAGACCTGCAGCCCGTCGAGGGTGACGACGGTGGTCGGTTCAGCGCCGCCGAAGTCCTCGACGAGGGCCGCTCGGCCATCGACGGCGACGCGGATATCCCGCGACAACGGTCCGGTCAGCTTCAGCAGCACCCGCGAGCCGTCCGGAGCCTGTCCCTTCTTTCCCACCACGAAGCTCATGCTCGCCGCCATCTCATCGAGTGACTGCCGCGCGTCCGCACCGGACAGCTGCGCAGCACTCGGTTCGCGGCCCAGCGCGGCGCGAATGTCCTGCTCGTGCATCCAGCAGTCGAAGGCCCGGATCCGCATAAAACGTCCGTAGCTGTCGGGTCCGGCCGGTGTCTGCGTCGGGGCATTCCATTCCTCGACCGGGATCGCGGTCAGTCCCGCGCGCCGCTGTGCGGTCACGTCGCGGAAACGCTCCAACAACGCAGCGCCGGATTCACCGCGCAGGGATCGCACCCACGGCTCGTTCATGGCGCCGACGAAGTTGCGGACGTGCTCCAGCGTCTCCAGATCAACGTCGGGTTCCGGTGTGGCCAAGCCCAGCAGCATGGACTCGGTGCCCACCATGTGGGCGACGACATCGTGGACGTCCCAACCGGGCAATGCCGTAGCCGTGCGCCACTCGTCCTCGCTAAGACCGGCCAGTAGTTCGGCGATGGAGTCCCAGGAGGCGAACAACCCCTCCAGCACGTCGTCTTTTTCCAACACGGTCACGGGGCGCTCTGAGCTACTCACACCGCGATGCTAGCGACACATCAACCGGCTTATCCGCCGCCCATGCCTGGCATCGGCTTCTGACCAAGAAGCGGTAGCGGGGTAGCACCGTAATTCGCGGGGTCGACCGCCCCCCGGAAGCAGCCGACCGCGTAGGGATACTCACTGTTGAGCACATAGTGATAGATGTTTTGGATCTTGCCGTTCCAGAGCACCGGAGCCGTCCTGCCATGGCATTCATCAAGCTGGGCGTTGGTGATCTCTTTGCCATCCGCGCCGCGGGGCCCATAGATACCGAATCCATCCATGGCGTAGCCGAGCAACGGCGACTGCCCTTTGGTGCCTTGATTGGGGAAGCACTTCCACGAGTAGGCGTGATAGTGGTACTGCTGGCTGTAGGGGTGGCCGAAGCATTGATCCAATGGCAGGATGGAAATCGGATTGGCCCAAAAAGTACTGCTGGCATTCGCCAGTTCCACGTGCCACAGAGCCCCGGTAAGCGCCACCCCGATGACCAGATATCCGATCGGTTGAGGTGTGGCAAGGACCTTGGGGTTCATCGGAACTCGGATATCGAGGTTGTATGGCGAAATGCCGATGGCGGCGGCGCTGGAATAGTTTTGTCCAAACCCGGGCGTCCCTGGGATGGTGTTCGCCCCACCCGGAGCCGCCGCGTAGTACGGATAGGCAGCCGTGCCCGGTTGGACGGGTCCGAACCTTCCCATCGGGGTGGTCGGCAGTCCGTTGCCTTTGAACATGCGATAGGTCTTATCCGTGGTGACGGCGAAAACGCTGCCGCGCGGATCGATATCCTTGGCGGTGACAGTTCCGCTCACGGTGGGCAGTTTCGCAATCGTGATCGTAGTTGGGTTGGTTGCAGCGTTAACCCAGGGCGCGGTGCTCGTTGAGAGCGTGGTGCTCGACGGGAGAATTGTTTGGAAGAGTGCCCCGCCGACATAAAGCCTGCCTTTGGAACCAGGCGGCGGTACTTCAAGAATCTTGAAATTGGATAGGGCATTCACCATGGTGT
>CAIWCQ010000094.1 GCA_903911165.1 uncultured Actinomycetes bacterium
CGGCCAGCAGGTCGGCCTGGGTGAGGGCCGCCGGTGAGCCGGCCTGGAGGTGGCCGCGCTCGGTCTCCGGGGTGCGTGGGTCGTAGAGTGAGAGGTTTTCGCGACCGAACCCACGGGGCAGGGTCCACGCAACGCTTCCGGGGGCGAAATTACTGTTGAGCAGGGCCGGCGATGATAAAAGGCCCGGTTCGAAAGGCGCGCGATTGGAGAGATTGGCCCCGTCCGCGTCGGCCCGGACGATCGCCGTCTGCAGGCAACCGGCGACACTGGCCTCGAGATGGTAGCCGCAGGAGAACCGGTTCACGAACTCGCTGAGTGAGCGGAATGGTATCTGCCTTGTCAGATTATGCGGGGGCTGTGGGTTGCCCATGTTCGAAAAAAAGTCTCGATGGGCGATCGAGCTGCGGGAGCGGATTTCGGCGACGATCGCTTTCGCCAGCAGCTTGATTTGCGCGTCGCTGAAGGTCGCCAGCCCCGACCAGGCATCCTCGTTACCGTAGGGCGAGGCGAAGTTATAGCCAGGCATGTCCGCGCGGGCGGCCCGGGGATAGCGGGTGTTCTGGTCGGGCGCGGGTTGGGTCTCCGTCAAGGAACCCATGGCGAGGCGCTTGGAGCTGGCCAGCAGGGTCGCCCAGGCCTCCACCGATGTGCTGTTCACGTTAAACGCGCCGTCCGTCAGGGTGGCGCCGGCGATCCGACGGTGGTTGCCGACCATGGCCCGTACCGTCGCGGGGTCGCGGTTGGAGAAGAGGCTGGTGCGCGGGTTGGCCAGGCCGCCTCTCCCCGCCGCGAAATCGTCAAGCACCGTGTTCAGGCTGCGCTTCGTCAGGAAAGTCTTTCCCCGTAGGCCTTCCGGCGCGGCTCCCGACAGGAAATAGCGGTCAAACAGCGCCGCGTTGATCCACCAGGTCTGGTCCCAGGTGAGGAGGTCGCGCCCATCGTCGTCGGTAAGCCAGAGGCCTGCGAAATTGTAGGGTGAATAGAGGGAACCGAAGCTATTGCCAATCGCCAGCAGAGGCTCCTGGTCTCGGATGGTGAAATTCGCGTGGGCAAACTGCGCCAAAGAAATAGGCGCTGCCAGCGGCACCTCGGTGTACACGGCCCGGGTGACGCCCCCTCGGGCCGTGTTCACGCTCGAACCACCGTAGCCGCGATTACCCAATCCGGAGACCTCGACCACCGCCGGCCAAGAGCTGACGTTGCGCACCGTGAGCTTGAAACTGGATGAGGTCTTGGCGAAGCCGGGCGGCATAGCCGTCGGGCCGATGCCTGTTGCCTCGGGCCGCGTCATCGTCGCCATCGGGTTGGAGTGGCTGAAGATCGGGAACGGCTGCGGGTCGCGTGCCCAGCGAATGCCGTAATCGAAGACAGCGAGGATCATGGGGGGCGACCCGGCGCCGGGCAGTCGGGAACCAGCCGGGAAGACCTTTGCCGGGACCGAGCCGCTGCGATCGAGGTCGTTGGCCAGGAGTTCGGTGACCTCGCTGCAGATGTTATAGAGTTCGTGGTCGTTCGCGTTGCGGGCGGTCATGATGCGGTCGTCTTTCCAGCAGGTCAGCAAATGGCGCACGTAGAACGGACCGGTGCTAAGAATCTGGGCCGAGATGGTGTCGGTCGGCAGGCGCTTCACCCGGGCGCCTTTCGCGTCGACCCACGGCACGTAGAATCCGCCGAGGAAGTCGAAACTGTTGGCCGACACTGGCGGTAGCCGGGTGAAGGGCAGGGGGCTCGGGCTGGCGGAACTGAAGATCTGGAACTCGCCGGGTTGCAGCACCGTGCCGTCCCGGATATAGGTCCGGAAGCTCTCCGCCGCGTTGGTCGAGGGGTCGGTCGCGCGGGCTAGGTCGGTCATGCTGCGCTGCCAGCTTCCTTTGCTCGTGGTGCTGAAATTGACCC
>CAIWCQ010000095.1 GCA_903911165.1 uncultured Actinomycetes bacterium
GCGACGCTGGCGCCGCTGCTCGCAACGCTGCTGGCAGCGCTGCCCGCGCTGCTCGCGGCACTGCCGGCGGCGCTGGCGCCGCTGCTCACTGCGCTACCGGCCGCGCTGGCGGCCGACGATCCGACACTGGCGGCGCTGGAAGCCATGTCCTTGGCGGCGTCCTTGGTCTCGGCGCAGCTCACCGCGAATGCTGCGGTGATGGCAAGGCCACCGACCGCGGCCGCGGCGCGAGTCAACTTGGTGTTCATTGTCTTGGTCTCTCCTCATAATGGTTTGGACGGGTGCGCTCACAACCGCCGCAGGTCAATCTAGCAAACAATCACCTCGCCGCGGGCAGGGTCGCTGACTTTGATCATTCCCCCGCGAGGCATAAGGCGGGTTACGCTCGGATTAGGGCGGCCCGCCGCCACGATGACGAGGAGCGACGATGCCGGCCCAACCCGCGGCCAAAAGGCCTGCAAGGGCGCCCGCCATGCCGCGCGGCAAGACCCTGATCGTGCACTCGGCCGATGGAACCCGCCTGCACACCGAGGTCTTCGGCCCGGCCGATGGCTACCCGGTCGTGCTGGCTCACGGAATCACCTGCGCGCTGCGGGTCTGGCACGAACAGATCAATGACCTGGCGCGGGACTACCGGGTGATCGCCTACGACCACCGCGGCCACGGCCGCAGCGGGGTGCCCGCGGCCGCCGCCTACAGCCTCGATCACCTCGCGGCCGACCTCGACGCGGTGCTTGCCGCCGCGCTGCGGCCAGGCGAGCGGGCCGTGATCGCCGGGCACTCGATGGGCGGCATCGCGATCAGCGCCTGGTCGGACCGCTACCGCCACCGGGTCGCCGAGCGTGCCGACGCGGTGGCCCTGCTCAACACCACGACCGGTGAACTGGTCGAGAAGATCCGATTCCTGCGGGTTCCGTCGGCACTGGCCGGGGGGCGCGCCGCGGCCGCCCGCAGCATGATCCGCGCGCTGGGGAGCGCACCGCTCTATCGCGGCGCCCAGCCGGGCAGCCGGCGGTTCGTGGCATTGATGGCCACCGGGGTCGACGCCGACCCAAAGGTCTCGGCGTTCATCCACGAACTGTTCGCCGCCACCCCGCCGGCCGGCCGGGGCGCGTGGGCGCGGGTGCTCGTCGACGAGGTCGGACCGCACCACATCGACCTGACCGGACTGACGGTGCCGACCCTGGTGATCGGCAGCGCTTCCGACCGGTTGTTGCCGATGAGTCAGTCTCGCAAGATCGCGGCCGCTGCACCGAATCTGGTGAAACTGGTCGAGTTGCCCGGCGGTCACTGCGGGATGCTCGAGCACCCCGCCGATGTCACCGGTTATCTGCGGGAACTGATCGCCACATCCGGTACGACGCAGCAGCGGCGAATCACGTCCTGAGCGCGGCGGCCACCTCGGCGGCGGCTCGCTGCCCGGATCGCACCGCCCCGTCCATGAAGCCGGTCCACTCGTCGGCGGTTTCGGTTCCTGCCCAGTGCAGCGGTCCGACCGGGCGCCGCAGCAGCGACCCGAACTGGGTCCACGACCCCGGTGGCACCGCCGCCGTCGGCCCGCCGGGCGCGAAAGGCTCTGCGCCCCAACGCTGATCGACGTAGTCGATGGGATCGGCAGCCTGCTCTCCGAAGATCCTGGTGAAGCCGGCCAGCGCGCTCGCCCGGCGTTGCGCGGGGGGCAGCGCGTCGAAACCCCGTGCGTCGACGAATCCCAGGAGAATTCCCGGCCCGCCCGATTTCGGGCCCACGTCGAAGGTGATGAACACTGGGCCCTCGTCCGACAACGACTGGCCGGAGAGTCCGCTATCGCGCCAGAACGGCCGGGGATAGGCGGCATAGGCTTTGGTCAGTGCGCCTTGTGGCCAGCGCTGCGCAAGCTGCTGGTAGGTGATGGGTGGTGCGGGCGCGATGTCGATATCGAGCCGGTGCGCCGGGGGTATCGCCACAATGGCGCGTCGGGCCTCGGTCACGCCGGCCGACGACATGACCGCCACCGCGTCGTCGGACCACTCGATGCGGGTGACGGCGGCATTCAGCTGCACCCGCGGACCGAGTTCAGCGGCCATCGCGGTGGACATCTGGTGGCTGCCGGCGGGGAAGTGGTCCTGTTGGGCGCCGCCGACGACGTCGAGCATCCGATCCAGGCCACCGGCGGCGTTGACGTAGCGCACCGCATGCAACATCGACACCTCGTCGGGCTCGGCGCCCCAGGTGACCCGCGACATGATTGCCATCAGATCCCGGGAGCCCGGCGAGGCGCCGATCGAGCGCAGCCAGCCGCCGAGGCTCATCGCGTCCAGCTTCGCCGCCGTCGGCGCCGACCACGGCTCGATGACGTCGACTCCGCGCGCGATACGGGCGAACTGCCACTGGATGCGGCCGATATCGAGCACGCCGAGCAGTCCGAGTTTCGGGATGGTGCCGCGGTAGGACCGCACCTTGCCGCGCCATCGGATCAGGTTGGCGCCGTCGTTGAAGGTGGGTGTGGTGTCGGCGCCGAGATCGGCGGCCAGCTTGAGCACCGCATCCTGGGTGGGCCCGACGAACGACGCGCCCAGGTCCACCGGTACCCCGGCCAGCATCGCGGAATTGGTCCGTCCGCCCACCCGGTCGCGGCCCTCAAGCACTACCGCGTCGAACCCGCTCCGGGTGAGTTCGCGCGCCGCCGTCAGCCCGGCCAGGCCCGCCCCGATCACGATCACGTCATGCGCCATGGCTACAGTCTGGCCGACTCCGACACCGACCGTGGTCACGTCTATGGTGAAGGCGCTGTGAAAGTCCTCACCGCCCTCTTCGGGCCCACCGACGCGATCGATCGCGCTCACGCGTTGCGTGAGGCGGGCGCGGCCGGAGTGTTCACCTTCGAGGGCCCGCACGACGTGTTCGCCCCGCTGACCTTGGCGACGACCGTCGGCGGCCTGGATCTGATGACCAACGTCGCAATCGCCTTCCCGCGCAACCCGATCCAGCTGGCTCACCAGGCCTACGATCACCAGTTGCTCTCCGGTGGCCGGTTCACCCTCGGGCTGGGCACGCAGATCCGGACCCAGATCGAGAAGCGTTACGGTGCCGAGTTCGAGCGGCCGGTGGGCCGGATGCGGGAACTCGTCGGGGCGCTGCGGGCGATCTTCGCGACCTGGCAGACCGGCGAGCGACTGGATTTTCGGGGCGAGTTCTACCGGCACACCTTGATGACGCCGACGTTCAATCCCGGGCCGAATCCCTTCGGGCCGCCGCCAATCTACGTCGGCGCGCTCGGCCCGCAGTTGACCCGGGCGACTGCGGAAGTCGCCGACGGACTATTGGTGATGCCGTTCTCCACCAGCCGGTTCCTCAAAGAATTGACGATGCCGGCGGTCCGCAGAGGTCTCGCGGTGCGGGCCGGGCCGGCCGATTTCGCACTCGTGCCCGAAGTCATCGTCTCGGCCGGAGCCGATCACGACGCCACCCGCCGACTGCTGTCCTTCTACGGATCCACCCCCGCGTATCGCCCGGTGCTCGATGTGCACGGCTGGGGCGATCTGCAGCCGGAACTCAACGCATTGTCCAAGCAGGGCCGATGGGATGACATGGCCGGGCTGATTACCGACGAGGTGTTACACACCATCGCCGCCTGCGGTACGCCGGCGCAGATCGCCGTCCACATTCGCGAGCGGATCGCGGCGGCCGAGGGTATGGCCGACACCGTCTGCCTTTATCAGCCCGGGCCGATCCCGACTGATGCACTGGCGGCGATCGTCGACGAGCTGCGCGCCGACTAACCGCCGAGCGTGACGCCAGCGCGACGCTCGGCGCCGAGCGTGACGCCAGCGCGACGCTCGGCGGCCTGAGGCGTCAGGGTGCGACGGTCAGCCAGTCGGCGAAGCCGGACGGGTCGTGGCGACCCAGTGCCCCGTGCTCGAAGAGTCCCCAACCCTCCAGCAGCGCCGAGGAATCGTCGTAGCAGATCGCGCGTCCGACGTGGTCGATCACACCGAAGCCGGCCCGGCCGATGACGGACGGGTCGGTCATCTCGTAGGTGAGCCGCTCGGTGAACTTCTCGCCCTTCCACACGCCGTGGATCCAATCGGAGTCGCCGCCGTAGCCGCCGCCGACGTGGATGGGTACCGGAAGTTTGGACTCGACCTCGAACCGCACCGGTGCCCCGGTGGCGTCGGTGGCGTCGATGGTGGCGCCGACCGGAATCCGGGTTCCCGAACGGTAGTGGATTTTCACCCGAGGCCAACCCAACTGCTCCACCCGGCCGTCCCGCCAGATCCGGGTGCAGTCGTTGAGCGATCGGAACCCGCTGGGGTCTTCCTGGATGATCATGACGACCGCGAAGTCGTCGAACGCCATCGGCACGTAGAGCCACCACATGCCCTCGAACGGGGGATCGGCGGGACGGCCGGCGGGATCGGTTTCGCCGACCGGGCGGATGCCCCAGGATCGGTCGCGGGTACCGATCCAGGTCGCGGGGTCCACGGCGATCTCGTGGCCGTCGACAACGAGATGTCCGCTCCAGGAACCCAATTGGGCGAAGCGCTGGGCGTCCAGTGTCACGCGGTTGCCCGCCCGGAGCACATGGCGCTGTTCCTGAACCACCGGGAAGAGGCCCTGCCAGGTGAGATCAAGCTCGATGCCCTCGGTCTCGTCCATGACGATCCGCAAGGTTTGCAGCGGATCGATGACCTCGACGCGGTATCCGTTGACGTGTTGATGCAACCGGTTGTGGTCGATGGCGTCGGACAGATGCACAGCGGTCTGCTGGTGGGTGTCGCCGCCGTACTTTCCGCCGCCACGGCGCGCAACCAGCACGAAGGCGTCTTTGACCGCGAGGTTGGGGTAGTAGCCGATACCGGTGATGAGAAAGATCCCGCCGGTGCGGTCATGGGCGTTGAAGTAGGAGCGGTCATAGAAGTTGCGATCCGAGGATCCCGGCCAGGCGATTGGCTGGGGCACCTGGTGCACGGGGTATTCGTCAAGTGGTCCGAGCGTCATGCAGTCTCCTCAATCAATCGTTTCAACAGCCCCCCGTGATAGAACATCGACTCGACGTCCTCGGGTCGCTCGATCTCGCCGAAGTGCACGCGCCGTGCCCCGGTGCGCATGAAGACGCAGCACCAGATCACCGCGGAATAGACGTAAAACCAACGCAGGTCGCCCAATTCAACCCCGGTGAGCGTGCGGTAGGTGGCTCGGACGTCTTCCTCGCGCATCACATCGGGTAGGCCGGGCAATCCGGCCAGGCCGCCGAGCTCCTGGAAAACCATGTGCGCGAAGACGATCCACGACACGTCGAGTTCGCGCGGTCCGAGGGTCGCCATCTCCCAGTCGAGCACGGCCACCGGCCGGTAGTCGCGGTAGAGCACATTGCCGATGCGCGCGTCGCCCCAGGACAGCACCGGTTCGCCGGCCGCTACGTCGGTGGGAAAGTTGTCCTCGAGCCACCCCAGCGCCGTCTCGACCAACTCCGAGCGGCCGATATCTGGCACGGCGAACTCGTACCACTCGGTGAGCCAGTTCAGGCGCCGGCGAAGCGGGGTGTCACCAGGCGGGTCGGAGTCGGCCAGGAACCCGAAAGTCCCGGAGGCATCGGGAATCGCGTGCAGCTTGGCCAGCACCTCGACGGTCGCGTCCTGCAGTTCGCGTTGTTTGGCCGCGGGTGCATCGGCGAACCAGTTGCCGCCGAAGGTGTAAGGCATGACGTCGGGCGGCACGATGCCCTCGACAAGGTCCATCAGAAAGAACGGGCTGCCGAGAAGGTCGCCGGTCGGTTCGATCCAGCGCACCTGCGGCACCGGAACGTCGGTCAACTCGCCTACCAATCGGATCACGTCGTACTGGTGGTCCATCCGGTAGTCGATGAACACCGGAACGTCCTGCGCCGTCGGCGCGACCCGCGCCACCCATTTCTCTTCGACGTGCTTGCCGTCCTGCTCCCAGCGGCCGGTCAGGATGATGGTCTCCGAGGACATGCCGTTGGAGTCGACGCCGCTCTCGACGCTCACCTCCGGTCGCACGCCGGAGGCCATCACGCTCGACAGCCAGTCCGGCAGCACCGCGGGAATCGTCGTGAGATCGCGGCCCGAGCGCTGGAGGCGCCCGACATCAACAGAGGGCTGTTCGACCAAGGGGATTCAGTCCTTACTGAGAAGATCGATACGGGAGACGGGCGGGGAAGATCGGTACGGGAGACGGGAAGTTAAGTGTCGGTGAAGCAACAACATAACGTTGCCATATTGCGGTCTGGCGCGGAACGTCTTGGCCGCACTTCGGCGAAAACCGTCACGAGGTCAGAAACCGCGCCGCATGGTCGGCGAGATCGAGCAGTGGCTGCGGCATGGTGCCGAGGATGAATGTGATGAGCAGGGTGAGGCCCACGACCGCGATGCTGACCGGCCCGGCCGGTGCCAAGGCCGGGGCGTCCGCCGGTGGGTCGCTGAAGAACATCGCCACGATGACCCGGACATAGAAGTAGGCGGCGATGCCACTGGCAATCACACCGACCACCACCAAGGGCAGCGCGCCGCCCTCGGCGGCGGCTTTGAA
>CAIWCQ010000096.1 GCA_903911165.1 uncultured Actinomycetes bacterium
GGGCAGCAACAGCGGGGCAGTGTGCCCGGTCGCCACGACCGTCACATCGACTCCGTCGAATCCGTCGACGTCCCGGCGGATCCGGGCCACCAGGCCGTCGACCAAACCGGCGAACCCGAACATCGCCCCGGACTGCATGCACTCGACAGTGTTCTTGCCGACCACCGATCGGGGCCGGGTGAGCTCGACCCGACGCAGGGCCGCAGACCGGGCGGCCGCGGCGTCCGACGATAGCTGGACCCCGGGGGCGATCGCACCGCCCAGAAACTCGCCTTTCGCCGAGACAACATCGACGCAGATCGACGATCCGAAGTCCACAACGATCGCCGCGGATTTGAATTTCGCGTGGGCGGCAAGGCAGTTCACGATGCGATCGGCGCCAACCTCCTTAGGATTGTCGACCAGAAGCGGTATTCCGGTTCGGACGCCGGGCTCGATCAGCACGTGCGGCAGGCCCGCCCAGTACTGATCGAGCATGCCGCGCACCTCGTGCAGCACCGATGGGACCGTCGACAGACCGGCTACCCCGGTGAGGCGTTCGGAGTCCTCCCCAATCAATCCCTCAATGGTGAGAGCCAGTTCGTCGGACGTCACTTCCGGTTCGGTTCGCACACGCCAGTGATGCTGAACTTTCGCGTGCTCACCCGCACCGGAGATCAACCCCACAACGGTATGGGTGTTGCGCACGTCAATGGCCAACAGCATGACTACCGCACCATCAGTGAGCGGAACATCAGTTCCTCCAGGTGATCTCGTGTTCGTCGGCACCGCCGGTGTCGGGTGCGAACTCTCCGCCGGGTAAGTCGATTTCGATGTTGTCGAGTAACCGCGTGCCGCCGAGGTGAGCCGCGATGAGTAGCCGAGCCGACCCGAATCGCGGCGCGGGCTCCAGGGAAGGCCCCCTCAACTCTAGATACTCGGTGTGGATCGCCGGCACCTCGTCGAGCACCGCCCGGGCGGCATCCAAAACGGCGGCGGGGCCTCCGGAGGCCGCGTACCTGCCTGCCAGCAGACAGGAAGACAGCGCAACAGCCAACTCCCGCTGCTCCGAATCGAGGAATCTGTTGCGCGAGGACATCGCCAGGCCATCCGGTTCTCGCACGGTCGGCACTCCGACGATGCGCACGTCGATGTTGAGATCAGAGACCATCTGCCGGATCAGCACGAGTTGCTGGTAATCCTTCTCGCCGAAGAACGCGCGGTCCGGCCGGACTATCTGGAGCAACTTCAGAACAACGGTCAGCATTCCGGCGAAATGCGTTGGACGCGAACCGCCTTCGAGATCGGCACCCAGCGGACCGGGGTGCACCATGGTTCGCGGACCATCGGGATACATCGCGGATGCGGTCGGCGTGAAGGCGATCTCCACACCCTCGTCACTGAGCAGTTCCAAATCGGAATCGAGTGTTCGCGGGTAGGCATCGAGGTCCTCCCCCGCACCGAATTGCAGCGGGTTCACGAAGATCGACACCACCACTACCGCACCGGGCACTCGAGTTGCCGTCCGGATCAGCGCGCGATGACCCTCGTGCAGGGCCCCCATGGTGGGCACCAGCATCACCCGACGACCGGTGTGGCGCAGTGCCCGGGAGACCTCCGCCACCGTGCGCGGCGTCGGGTAGGTATTCAGCTCACCGGCACTGAACTGTGCGGCCCTGGTGCTCATCGGCTCGGTCCCGCCGGATGAGACCACTCGGTCAACACCTCAATGACCTCCTCTGCCGCGTGCGCTCGCTGGGCGGTTCGCAGCGAATCGGCGCAATACGCCTGCGCCAGTTCGGAATCGACGTCCGCCAGAGCGGCCAGATGTGCGGCCA
>CAIWCQ010000097.1 GCA_903911165.1 uncultured Actinomycetes bacterium
CCGCCCGCCGGGTGGTCGAAGCAGCCAGCTCCTGAGAGGCTCGTCTACCGGGCCGCAGATGCAAGCGCGCGCTTGCGCGCAGCAGCCGCGCGTTGGCTCAACAGGAGTACTTGGTAGCTCTCGCGACCCTCGACCGTGATCACGGTCATCTCCGCGGTCACCCTGCCCAACCTCGCCAACTGCCTGCGCATCCGCGTCGTCAGCGGTAGCGACACCACTCTCGTGGTTCCGACATCCATCGTCACGCTGCGGCGCGAGGAGCCTGCGGAGGTGCGCAGCCTGACCAGCGCGTCGCAGTCGTTCGACTCGGTGGCACCCTCGGGGAGCGAGCAAGACATCTCGCCAGCCACGCCCCTGAACCCGAGCACGAAGCCGTCACCGGTCGGGGCGAGCAGGCCTTCCGGCAGCTCGGGTGCAGGCTCCTCTGGATCGGGGTCGGATATCTCGACGAAGGTACCCGAGAGATTCACCGCGCCGCTCGACTGGTTGAAGCCATCCACCGCCACTCGATAGGTGGTGCCGGCGCTGACGGAAAGATCGACCTGGCTCCAGAGAGCGCCCGAAACATCGTCGTTCGCCGCGACCGGGCTGAGGGCGGAAACCGAGGATCCCGTGTAGACCGCGAGTAGCGTGTCGAAGCCCGAACCCTGGGTCTTCAAGGTCAGCAGGCCGTCGGCCGGCGCAGTCCAGCGGTACCAGACCGAGCGCAGAGATCCCACGCCAGAGCGGACGTGCTCGGGCTCGCCTGTCTCGTGGGTGGCGTTCACGCTGGTGCCGATCGCGCCGACGAGATCGAGCGCAGTCGCACTGGCGAAGTCATCGTTCACCGGCCGATCGGGTGCAGGCGGCTCGGGTGGGGGCTCGACCGGAGGCTCCGGTGGCGGTGGTGGAGGCGGAGGCGGCGTGCTGCCGGCGGTGAAGGTTCCGCTCAGGGCCACCGATCCGGTGCGCCCCTGATACCCGTCGACTGCGATCCGATAGGTGGTGCCGGCGCTCACCTGCAGACTGACGCGACTCCACAGGGGGCCGCCGCCGACGTCGTCGTTGGCCGCCAGGCCGGTGAGACCGCTCACCGAGGTGCCGGTGTACACGGCGAGAAGCGAGTCGTAGTCGGAGCCTTGAGTGCTCAACTCCAGCGTGCCGTCGGACGGGGCCGTCCAGCGGTACCAGATCGACTTGGCCGCGCCGGCTCCGCTCGAGACGTGCTCTGGCTCGCCCGACTCGCGGGTGGCTCCCACCGTCGTCCCACTCGCGCCCGCCAGGTTCAGCGCGATCGAACTGGAGAAAGCATCGTTTGCGGGAGGATCAGGCGGCGGGGGCTCGGGCAGAGGGCCCGGGTCAGGCACCGGGTTGGGCGTGGACGGGTTGCCGACGAAGAGCAGCTTGTTGGGCGTTCCCACCTGCGGATCGGTGACCACCCCGGTGGTGGCAGAGGAGTTGATCTGCGAGGCGACCTGGGTGGGAGTCAGCGACCGCGAGGCCGAGAGCAGCAAGGCGGCAGCGCCAGCCACGTGGGGCGAAGCCATCGAGGTCCCCGAGATCGTGTTGGTGTCGGTAGGCGAGCCGATCCAGGCGGAGGTGATCCCCATCCCGGGCGCGAAGATATCTACGCAGCTGCCGTAGTTGGAGAAGTAGGAGCGCGAGTCGTTGGAGTTGCTGGAGCCCACGGTGATCGCGCTGGGCGCCGAGGCCGGCGAGACGTTGCAGGCGCTGGAGTTCTCGTTGCCGGCAGCAACCGCGACGGTGATGCCGTCGGCCACCGCGCCGGCGACCGCCTGGTTGATCGATTCCGAGTAGCCGCCGCCGAGGCTCATGTTCGCCACCGCGGGGGTGCCTGCCGTGTGGTTGGAAGCGGTCCAGTTGATCCCCGCGATCACGCCCGACCAGCTGCCCGAGCCACCGCAGTCGAGTACGCGCACCGGGATCACCGTCGCCTCGGGGGCGAGGCCGTAGGTGGAGCCGGCGACCGTGCCGGCCACGTGGGTGCCGTGACCCTGACAGTCGTTGGAGCCGACGCCATCGTTGATCGCCGAGAATCCTGCGGTGACCCTGCCGCCGAACTGCGAGTGATCGGCCCGAACACCGGTGTCGATGATGTAGGCGTCCACGCCGAATCCGTTGGAGGCGCTCGCGATCCGGCCGTTCATCGGAAGGGCTCGCTGATCGGAGCGGTCGAGGCCCCAGGATTGAGAGGCGCTGTCGCGCGGACCGAGCGCGAAGGCGTTCACCTTGCGGTCGCGCTCCACCACCAGCACGCCCGGGTCGTCGTTCAACCGCGCTACGTCGGTTGGCGAGAGCTCGGCGACGATTCCCTTCAGTGCCACCCGGAAGGCGTCGGAGACGTCGTTTCCGCGGGCCTCCTCGATCTGGACCTTGTTGGTGATGTCGGTTCCGCGCTTGTAGACGACGATGTAGGTGTCGTCAGGGGAGGCGGAGTCGGCGATCGCCGTGCTGCCGAGCGCGACCATCGCGAGCGCGAGAAAGCCTGCAACCGCACCGATTCCACGCCTGCGCATGCCTGCGCGGCGGCTGTCGGAATTGCTGCGTGGATTGCTCCGTATATGTAGGGGCGACCGATTCATTCGGGGGTATCACCAGCATAAACCCACGCGCGGGGCAAAAGTCACGGGTGAGTGCCGCATCTCTCACTCCCCCGCAAGGCCGGCCAGGTCGACGGATCCCTACCGAGTGTTAAGGTTCTGCGGCGTATGGAGGGATCGGTAGGGATCAAGCGTGTTCTCGTGCTCGGCACGTGTGCGTTTGCATCTCTGTTTGCGCTGCTGGCCTCGGCGCCGCAGGCGAAGGCGGTTGCCCCCATCCCCGGCCGGATGTTCGTCCTCAGCGATAACGGCGGGACCTACGGAGACCTGTTCCGTACGCGAACAGACAACTCCTGGAAACAGCTCACCTTCGGCCTCAGTGGACCCGACGGACTCTCCGCTGCCCCGAACGGCAAGTTCGCGGCGATCTGTGCCACTCGGAACGCCGGTGGGACCTACCGGATCTTCCGGGTGTCGGCAAACGGAGGCCCTATGAAGAACCTGATCGGAAACCGCCAGGGTTGCGGGCCTGCGGTGTCTCCCGACGGGCGCAAGGTCGCCTACATCCAGAACCTGCCCACCGGCGTGCGCTTGCTTCGCGTAGTCAGCGCCAACGGTGGCAAGCCGCGCACCATCCGCAAGTTCGCCGCATCGACTTCGGTGTACGGACTCGCCTGGGGTGGCAAGAGGATCTTCTTCAACCAGGGTTATGAGGTCTACTCGGTCAGCGCCCGCACTGGCAAGGACCTGAGACAGCACACCAACGATCGTGGCGATCCCCGCGACTTCTTCCTCGCCGATGTCTCGACCGACGGCAAGAGGCTCCTGCTGGTAGTTGACGAGTCGTTCAACTTCGTCCCGAACGTGTTCCTGCGTGTCTACAAGCCGGGCGGAGGGTTGGTCCGAACGGTTGCCGAGACCTTGAGCGCCATAAACCGGTACAACTTCGCCCGATTCGGACCCGCCGGTCCCTCAGGTGTCGTGGGTTATCTCGACACCACCGTCACACCGAGCGGGCTCTGGCTGGCTCAACCGGGCTCCTCCTGGTTCTCAGGAGTTACCCCGCCCACACCTTCGATCGTCGGTCCGAACAGCTTCGACTGGGTCAAGAGGTAGGTCCGGGCTCACTGGTTGCAGTGAGGAGCTACGGATCCGCTGCCCATGGACGCCCGCACCGAAGCCGCCCTCAAACGCTTCTACCGCTGGGACGACGAGCGCCGCTGGCTGGTCGCCTTCCGCTGCCTCGTCTGCGGCATCCCCGCGCTGGTGATCTGGGTGATCGGCGGAGAGGTGGGCTTCCTGCCCGAACCGCCACTGGTGGGCGAGATCCAGGCCTCGAGCGGCATGGCCAAGACGGTGGGCGGTGCGTATCGCGTCGACCATTCGCCTGCGGACTAGTCTCGGGGGCTTCTCCTCTGGCTGATGCCACGAGGGAAGTTAACCAAATGGCGGTGCGTTACTCCTCGTCAATGATTTCCAGCGGCGGCAGGCCGTCAACAATCTTCATGGTCTCAACGCTGACCGTGACGATGCGGCAAAGAAGGTCCAGGATGTAGCGAGGGTCATCGTGCTCCTTCGCCCAGTCGTTTGGATCGTTGACGATGCCGCTCTTGTTATCGGAACTCATCTGATACCGATCCATAATCCAACTAATCGCCGAGCTCGTACCCAGCCGATAGCTGTAAGCC
>CAIWCQ010000098.1 GCA_903911165.1 uncultured Actinomycetes bacterium
ACGAATGACGGCCGTCCTCAAAGAGATCCGGCAACGCGGTTTTGTCGTCGAACGGCTTACCAAGGAGTACGTCCGCGTCTACACGGCACTACGAGCGCTGAGCAGTGATGGCGAAATCGACATGATCACAACCCAATTGGCGCGCGCATTTGCCGATCTGACCACGATCGACGTACTTCCCGACGAGATGAACACCACAGCAGGCCACAGCGTCGCCACCATTTCCGCGCCCATCACCGTCGATGGATCGGTGACTATGTCTGTCACCGCAGCGGTCTTCGCGACCCTGACAAGCGGTGCGATTAGCGACCTCGGGAGAAAAGTGCGGGCCACCGCGCGCAGCATCGAAGAACGCATCGCTCATCACGGCAACGTCACCACTATTTGAAAGAGGACTCATGACATCTGTCGAGCAGGTTCGAATCCATGCCCCGGGGCAGGTGAGCCTTGACCGTGTCGAGCTGCCCGAGTGCGGCCCGCGCGACGCAATCGTCGAGGTTCACGCGTGCGGCATCTGCGGCAGCGATCTGAGCTATATCAAACTCGGTGGCCTCGCCGGGCCGAGTGGCGAACCGATGCCGCTCGGGCACGAACTGGCCGGCGTCGTGAAGGCCGTCGGCGCTGAGGTCACCGACGTCGTCCCCGGGCAACGGGTCGTCGTGCATCCGGCCGAGGAGATAGGCAGCGGGTCCAATGAGGGAGGATTGGCCGGCGAGGTCTTCGTGCGAAATGCGGCCAAGGGCGGACGGTTGTTCCCCATCCCCGACGATATGCCGCTCACCATCGCAGCCTTGGCCGAGCCGGTCGCCGTCGGCATGCACGCCGCCGAACAACTCCATGTCGGCGTGGACGATAAGGTCGCGGTATTCGGTTGCGGCCCAATCGGTCTGGCGGCGATCGCGAGCCTGGCCGATCGCGGACTGACCGATATCGTGGCCATCGACCTGTCCGAGACCCGTCGCGGTCTTGCGAAGCAGCTCGGCGCCTCGGAGACCATCGATCCCGCCACCCAGAAGGTCTGGCGTGAACTAGAACGCATCCACGGCACCGCGCCCTTGATGTTCGGGCACTCCGCGGCGACGACCGGTTTCATCGAAGCATCCGGATCGCCGAAGGTTCTGACCGACATCATCGACCGCGGCGGTGCCGGTGCACACATCAGCATCGTTGCGCTGCATTACAACCCCATCCCGGTCAACTTCCTGAACGTTTTGATGAAGGAACTTGTCATCCGCGGCTCCATCGCCTACCCGGAACGCTTCAGCGATGCCATTGATTTGCTACAGCGCCGCGATCTGTCAGCGATGATCACCGATCGATTCTCGATCGACGACATCGATGCGGCACTGGAGGTCCTCGCCGGTAGCAAGGAATGCGGCAAGGTCATGATTGAGATGCGGCAAGCCTGACCATGCTCAGCCTCGAAGAGATCTCCGACCGACTGGAGATCCAGCTGCTACTAGCCGCATATTCCACCGCGATCGACGCCGGCCGGTTCGATGATCTCGATGACTTGTTCACCGATGATGGAGAAGTCGACCTTTCGGTAACCGGCGGCGCCTACGGCCCCTTCGGCGAGGTGAAGGCCTGGCTGATCGAGACGCTCAGCAGCATGGGCGCATATATGCATCTGGTGTCGAATACCGACTTACGTGTGGCCGGCGACACCGCAACGGCGCGTACCGCGTGCGTCAATCCCCTTGTGCTGGATCCTAAGTCGAACGCGGTCTACCTGATCTGCTTCTGGTACGACGACGAATTCGCAAAAATCAATGGCAGCTGGCGGTTCCGCAAGCGGACCCAGGTCAAGTGCCTCGATAAATTGCTCTAGCCGCGACGGAGCTGACGGCGCTCAAACGACTTCAACCTCCAGGGGCAGCCTCTGCAGGCGCCGTACCATCACACTGGGAATCCAGGCCGGTGATTCCGTCGCCCTGATCGCCCGTGTTTCGGAGAGCAGGTGGGCTAAAGCGGTTCGTGCCTCCAGGCGCGCCAGCGCTGCTCCCAGACAGAAGTGGTCACCTCTACCGAAGCCCAGGTGCGCCTTGCCACTCGGTCGGTCCAGGCGCAACTCGCCGGGCGCCTCGAAGGCCGCAGGGTCACGATTGGCTGATCCCCACAGCAATAGCAGATGGGAGCCACCCGGGAGGTCCACCCCGCCGAGTGTGGTGTCGGCCAGCACATGGCGATAATGACCGCGGAACGGTGACTCCATTCGTACGATTTCTTCGATGAACGCCGGCAGCAGCTCCATACTCTCTCTGAGTTGCTGGGCAATATCCGCGCGATGCGCAAGCGTCAATGCCGAACTGCCGAGCAATCCCGCCGTGGATTCGCCTCCGGCACTGACCAATTGGATCAGCATGATCACTGCGGTCTCCGGCTTGAGGTCGCCTGCGTTGCAATGCCGCGCGAAATCCCCGAGCAGGTTATCCCCGGGATCCTTACGAGCCGCGGCGAACTGCTCAGCCAGATAGGCCGCGAGTTCGGTAGCTGCGGTGATCGCTGACTTCAACTGTTCGGGACTAATCGCGCCGTCCAGCATCTGGGCGGTGGCGTATGACCCGGTGACCAGCCACTCCATATCCACCGGCGGGAAACCGATCAGTCGACTCACCAGAGTCATCGGCAATTGATTGGCCATCGCAGCAACCCAGTCGATAGAGCCGTCGTCGCCGACGCCGTCGTTCCACAGCCGCTGCACTGTTTCGGTGACCAGTGGTTCCAGCGCTCGGACCCGTTTGGCCACCACGGTCGGGAGCACCATCTTGCGATGAACCGCGTGGATCGGGTCGTCGGCGGTGCCCAACACATGGCCGGGGTCCCCAGGGCCCGCCATCGTGAACTCGCTGACGCCGCCGTCGGGATCCAGAACCATTGACGCGGTCAGGTTCGATGAGAAGTCTTGAGGTCGCATGACCGCGTCGTTGACCAGTTCCCACGTGGAGACCAGGTAGAAATTCGAATCCGAGACGCGGTGCACCGGATCGGTCTCACGGAGTTGCGCGTAGAACGGGTAAGGGTCATCAAGAGCCAGCATCTACCCAGGCTGATCTGCATAAACGCGCCCGGTCAAGGCGTCACAGAGAAGTTGATACACCGCGAACAGTCACAGCCGCCGTTGGTGTCTCACGCAGTGCTGTCAGCAGGCCAAATGGTGAAACTAAAACGAAAACGTGTCTCATACTGAGACGATGCGTAACAACGACTGGCTGGCCGGCGGCGACCGCCATGACCTGGCTACCGAGCGCATCTATGCCGTAGCCACCGCCCTGATCGCCAGACGCGGCCTCGAGCGGTTCGATCTCGATTCACTCGCCAAAGCGGCCCACTGCTCACGGGCCACGCTGTATCGGCACGCCGGAGGCAAGACCCAGATCCGAGATGAAGTGCTTGCTCGCTCCGCCAGACGGATCAACAGCGCCGTCGTCAAAGCGGCGCGTGAATTACGCGGTGGCGACCGAATTGTCGAGGCCGTGACCGTCGCGCTGCGCGAAATCCGCGCTGACCCCGTCGCATCACAAGTGTTTGCCCCCGGCCGGCC
>CAIWCQ010000099.1 GCA_903911165.1 uncultured Actinomycetes bacterium
CGCCCCGATCGACTCACCGGCGGCCGGACCCCGCCCGGACGGCGGCGATGATCGATACCCGGGTCGGCCTTCGTCGGCGCGTGCGCTTAACCACCGGCGGTGCGGGCGGTACCGTCGGAGCCGTGACCGACCTGCATGCGCCGACCTATATTCCGATTGAGGTGTGTAGTGCTGTCGGGCTTGCCTTCTCGACGCCGGTCGATGAATGCATGGGCACGGTGCTGGCGGACGTGGCGGCAGATGGTGTCGCCGCCCCGGGCGCCGATGCGGCCGGATTGCAGAAGGTCGTGGCCAACGCGAGGGACCGTGGCGTCGACCTCAAGGTCGTCGTCATGGAGGAGAGCCCGTTGCTCGACACCCCACTGCGGGATATCGCCACCCAGGTGGGCACGGCCCATCCCGGTTCGACGGTGCTGGTGATCAGCCCGGGCTGGGCGGGGACCTACAGCACGACCTACGACAGGGTGCTCCTTGAAGCCGGCCAGGACGTGGTGAAGACCGCGCCCGATCCGGTGCAGGGTGCGCAGAATTTCGTCGACCAGTTGAACACTCCGGATTTCCCCTGGAGTGCATTCACGATCGTCGTCGTAATAGCGGTGTCGATGGCCGCCGTGGCGACCCGATTTCTGCAATCCTGGGCAAACCGCGGCGTGGCGTCCAAAACCTAGTCCTTGCTGGATAAATAGCCTTTTGTGGCAATTCCGTAAGATTACTTTCCGGTCACATCATTTAAATGACAAACTTGTAATTCTTGCCTCTCGTTTCTCCTGCGACAATTGTGACGTACGGTGCAACTGTCACCATTGTTATTGAAGTGACTCATGTGGCGTGAGTGACTCGCGTGACAAGTCGGAGCGATTGAGGAGTCGGAGTCGAATGAGACCAACCATTCGGGGATCTCGTGATCGGGCCGCCCGGGTCGTCTGCCCCCTGACCCTCACGGTGGCGATGACCCTGACCGTGCCGGGCCTGGCGCAGGCCGATCCCGGTCCAGCTCCCAACAGCCTGGCGGCCCTGGTCGCCGATGTCGCTGCGGCCAATCAGCGACTCCAGGACATCGGCGCCGCCGTGCAGGCGGAGCAGGAAGGCGTCAACAAGGCAATCGTGGCGGTGCAGGATGCCCGCGACGCGGCTGCCGTCGCTCAACAGGCCGTGGATGCCAGCGCGCAGGCGGTCATCGACGCCAACGCGGCCATCGTCGCCGCCCAGAAGCGGTTCGACACGTTTGCGGCGGCCAGTTACGTCAACGGCCCGTCGGCATCGCTGGTGATGGCCCGCACCCCCGACGACATCATTGCCACCGCGACCGCCGGGCGGACGCTGGCACTCAGTTCCGAACGGGTGATGGTCGCTCTGCGTCGTGCGCGCACGGAGGTGGTCACCCGAGACGCCGCCGAACGGGCGGCGAAAACCAAAGCCGACCAGGCCGTCAAGGACGCTCAGAGCAGCCAGGATGCGGCGGTCGCGGCGCTGACCGAGGCGCAGGCGACATTCCGCGAGCAGCAGGCCGAGATCGACCGGCTGGCTGCCGAGCGCCGGGTCGCCCAGGAAAAACTCGACGCTGCCCGCGCCTGGTCAGAACCGGCGTCGGTGCCGGCCGCAGCGCTGGAGCAGGCCGCCGTCGGCGCGATGGTCCCGATGGCCGGCGCCGCAGTCGGGCCGTCATCCGGGGACCGATGGGATCCCGCCGCGGCCGCATCCGGAGCGGCGCCGGGTGGCGTCGTGCCGCCCTACGGCAAGCTCTCCGAGTGGGACCTGACCCTGCCGATGGTGCCTTCGGCGTTCCTGTCCGGGGACCCGATCCAGATCATCAACGCGGTGCTGCAGATCGCGCAGAACTCCTACCAGACCACCCAGCAACTGGGTAAAAAATTCCTCCAGCAAATGGGCATCCTCAAGCCCACCGACACCGGTATCACCAATGGCGCGATCCCGGTGGTGGCCGGTAGCAAGGCCGTTGAGCACGTCATCGCCCGCGCCATGTCGCAGCGCGGGGTGCCGTACTCGTGGGGCGGTGGTAACGCCGCGGGTGCCAGCCGGGGAATCGACTCGGGTGCGGGCACGGTGGGCTTTGACTGCTCCGGCCTGGTGCTCTACGCATTCGCCGGAGTCGGAATCAAGTTGCCGCACTACTCAGGTTCGCAGTACAACATGGGCCGAAAGATTCCGACCGCGCAGATGCGCCGCGGCGATGTGGTCTTTTACGGTCCCAACGGGAGTCAGCACGTCGCCATCTTCCTTGGCAACGGCCAGATGATCGAAGCGCCCTACACCGGTTCGGTGGTCAAGATCTCGCCGCTGCGCACCGGTGGTATGACGCCGTTCGCGGTGCGCTATGTCGAATTTTAAATCGAGTTCCGGGTCGAATTCTGATGGGTGAAAACTGATGTCTGGCAGGCATTTCCGGTTAATACGGGGGATAGGCGCGGTCGTTGCGGTACTGGGCCTGGGCCTTGGCATGGCCCCGACCGCAGCCGCGGAGGAGGGCTGGGACCCCACGTTGCCCAAGTTGCTCAGCGCTGGAGCACCCGGTGATCCGGTCGCGGTGGCCCAAGCCTCGCTGGCTTTCACCCAGCAGGCGGCGCAGGCGACGATGGACCTCGGCCGCAAGTTCCTTTCCGGTCTGGGCATCGGCGGCGGTAGCGGCCCGGCCGCATTGCCCGGTGGCCGGGTCCGCGGGCCGCAGGCCGTCGAATACGTGATCGCCCGCGGCGGATCCCAGCGCGGCGTGCCCTACTCCTGGGGCGGTGGCGCCATCAACGGCCCCAGCACGGGCGTGGACCAGGACACCGGAAAGGTCGGGTACGACTGCTCGGGATTCACCCGGTACGCCTTCGCCGGCGTGGGAGTTCAGATTCCCAAGTACTCCGGCGACCAGTACGAGGTCGGTCGGCACATCGCGCCGTCACAGGCCAAGCGCGGCGACCTGATCTTCTACGGGCCCGGGGGTTCCCAGCACGTGGCCATCTATCTTGGCAACGGCCAGATGCTGGAGTCGTCATCGGCGGCAGGTCAGGTGACCGTCAGTCCCCTGCGCACAGCCGGCATGACGCCTTACCTCACCCGAATTATCGAAACCTGAACCGACCGGAGCCCCGACGCGCCTGCGGACGACCCGCATCGACGGATTCCGGAACGCCTGGAATAGTTGTGGTCGGGGCCACGCCGCCCCGACGAATGGGGTCACCCGGCCCAGTCAGCCGGTTCGCACCAACCAACAGCTGTGGAGGAAGTCCATGACGTCACCAGGTTCCGCGCCCGTGAGCGCCGGCGGGTACGCCGGCCCGAGCGGATCTACCGCGTCGACGGTGGTCGGCTCCAACGGACTGGCCAGCGAGGTGCAGACCCTGGAACGGGCGATCTTCGAAGTCAAGCGGATCATCGTCGGCCAGGACCAGCTCGTCGAGCGCATCCTGGTGGGCTTGCTCGCCAAGGGGCACGTGCTGTTAGAAGGTGTGCCGGGCGTGGCCAAGACCCTGGCCGTGGAGACCTTCGCGAAGGTGGTGGGCGGCACCTTCGCCCGCATTCAGTTCACCCCGGACCTGGTGCCGACCGACATCATCGGAACCCGCATCTATCGGCAGGGCCGGGAGGAGTTCGACATCGAGTTCGGGCCGGTGATGTGCAACTTCTTGCTCGCTGACGAGATCAACCGGGCGCCGGCCAAGGTGCAGTCCGCCCTTCTCGAGGTCATGGCCGAGCGCAAGATCTCGATCGGCGGCCGCGACTACCCGCTGCCCAAGCCGTTTCTGGTGATGGCCACCCAGAACCCCATCGAGAACGAGGGCGTCTATCCGCTTCCGGAGGCCCAACGCGACCGATTCCTGTTCAAGATCAACGTGGACTACCCGTCCCCGGAGGAAGAGCGCGAGATCATTTACCGGATGGGCGTCAACCCGCCCGAACCGAAAGCGATCCTCGACACCGGCGACCTGCAGCGCCTGCAGGACGTCGCCGCCAACAACTTCGTGCACCACGCGCTGGTCGACTATGTGGTGCGGGTGGTGACCGCGACGCGGCGGCCCGAGCAGTTCGGTATGCCCGACGTCAAGTCCTGGATCGCATTCGGTGCCTCGCCGCGCGCATCGCTGGGCATCATCGCAGCCTCCCGTGCCTTGGCCCTGGTGCGCGGTCGCGACTACGTCGTCCCGCAGGACGTGATTGAGGTCATCCCCGATGTGTTGCGGCACCGTCTGGTGCTCACCTACGACGCGCTGGCGGACGACGTCAAAGCTGAGACCGTGATCAACCGGATCCTGCAGACCGTCGGGCTGCCTCAGGTGAACGCCATTCCGCAGCAGGGACCGCCCGCACCGCCGGTGGCACCCGCGCCGGCGGGCGCCGGCGGTCGGTGAGCGAGTCCACTCCAGCCGTTGACGCGGCTGGTCAGCCGCAGGCGGTCCACCCGCCCTCCTTCCAGCGCGGTGAGATCGGTGAGGCGAAGCTCTCGGCGGCGCTGCGAACGCTGGAGCTCACTGTTAAACGGAAACTGGATGGGGTGCTGCAGGGCAACCACCTCGGCCTGATCCCGGGTCCGGGTTCCGAGCCCGGCGAGTCGCGTCTCTACCAGCCCGGCGACGACGTCCGGCGGATGGACTGGTCGGTGACTGCCCGAACCACCCACCCGCACGTTCGGCAGATGATCGCCGACCGAGAGCTGGAAACGTGGATCGTGGTGGATATGTCCGCCAGCCTCGACTTCGGTACCACCGGATGCGAAAAACGCGACCTCGCAGTCGCGGCCGCCGCAGCGATCACCTACCTCAACAGCGGAGGCGGGAATCGGATCGGTGCGGTGATCGCCAACGGCGAGAAGGTGATTCGGGTTCCCGCCCGGTCGGGTCGCCAACACGAGCAGACGTTGCTGCGGGCCATTGCCACGTCGCCCCGCGCACCGCTGGGCGTACGGGGGGACCTGTCCGCCGCCATCGACGCGCTGCGGCGGCCGGAGCGCCGCCGCGGCATGGCGGTGATCATCAGTGACTTCCTCGGCCCGATCACCTGGATGCGACAGCTACGGGCGATCGCAGCCCGACACGAGGTGCTCGGCATCGAAGTGCTCGACCCGCGCGACGTGGAACTGCCCGACGTGGGCGACGTGATTCTGCAGGACACCGAATCCGGTGTTACCCGGGAGTTCACCATCGACGCACAACTGCGCGACGACTTCGCCCGCGCCGCGGCCGCGCATCGTGCCGAGGTGGCCCGGACGCTGCGTCGCGGCGGTGCTCCACTGATGACGCTCCGTACCGACCGTGACTGGATTGCCGACATCGTGCGATTCGTCGCATCGCGGCGCCGCGGCGCGCTGGCGGGCAGCCAGTGAGCGACACCATCCGACGCCCATCCGGGGGCTCGCTGTGACGTTTCCCTTGCTGGGGCCGATGTCGCTGACGAACTTCGCCCACCCCTGGTTTTTTCTGTTCCTGCTCTTCGTCGCCGGGTTGGTCGCGCTTTACGTCGTCACGCAACGAGCCAGGCAAAAACGGATACTGCGGTTCGCCAACATGGAGCTGCTGGAGAGCGTCGCTCCCAAGCGCCCCAACCGCTGGCGGCACCTGTCGGCAATACTGCTGATCGGCTCGATGGTGCTGCTGACCATCGCTATGGCGGGTCCGCAGAATGACGTACGTATCCCACGCAACCGTGCGGTGGTGCTGCTCGCCATCGACGTGTCACAGTCGATGCGGGCCACCGACATCGAGCCAAGCCGGCTAGCCGCGGCGCAGGTCGCCGCAAAGCAGTTCGCCGACCAACTCACTCCCGGAATCAATCTGGGCCTGATCGCTTACGCCGGCACCGCGACGGTGCTCGTCTCGCCCACCACCAACCGCGAGGCCACCAAAATCGCCATCGACAAACTGCAGTTGGCCGACCGCACCGCCACCGGCGAGGCGATCTTCACCGCCCTGCAGGCGATCGCCACCGTTGGCGCAGTCATTGGCGGCGGCGAAGATGGTCCGCCGCCGGCCCGCATCGTGCTGATGTCGGACGGCAAGGAGACGGTGCCGTCCAATCCGGACAACCCCAAGGGCGCGTTCACGGCCGCTCGGACCGCCAAAGACCAGGGCGTGCCGATTTCGACGGTGACCTTCGGAACCCCGTACGGCTACGTCGAGATCAACGACCAGCGCCAGCCAGTGCCGGTCGATGACGAGACGCTGGAGAAAATCGCCGAACTCTCCGACGGCAACGCCTACAGCGCCTCCACCCTGGAACAACTCAAAGAGGTGTTCACCTCGCTGCAGGACCAGATCGGCTACGAGACGGTCAAGGGCGATGCGAGTGTCGGCTGGCTGAGATTGGGCGCGCTGCTGCTTGCCCTGTCGGCGCTGGCGGCACTGCTGCTCAATCGCCGTCTGCCCGGCTGATTTCACTCCGATCAGGCCCGCGAGCCTGATTTCGGGCTGTGCGGGTGAGGCGATAAGTTGGCCCCTATGAGCGAGACCGCGGGCCCCAAGCCCGAATTCGTGCCACGTTCGGTTCTGGTCACCGGTGGCAACCGGGGGATCGGCTTGGCGATCGCCCGCCGACTGGCCGCCGACGGGCACAAGGTCGCCGTCACCCACCGCGGTTCCGGGGCGCCGGACGGACTGTTCGGGGTGGAGTGCGACGTCACCGACAACGACGCGGTCGATCGCGCCTTCACGGCCGTCGAGGAGCATCAGGGGTCGGTGGAGGTGCTGGTCTCCAACGCCGGCGTCACCGCAGACGCGTTCCTGATCCGGATGACCGAAGAGCGATTCTCCAAGGTCATCGACGCGAACCTCACCGGTGCGTTCCGGGTTGCCCAGCGGGCATCGCGCAGCATGCAGAAGAAGCGGTTCGGCCGGATGATCTTCGTGGGCTCGGTCTCGGGTACCTGGGGCATCGGCAATCAGGCCAACTACGCCGCCTCCAAGGCGGGCCTGATCGGAATGGCCCGCTCGATCTCCCGGGAGCTGTCCAAGGCCGGGGTCACCGCCAATGTGGTGGCGCCGGGCCTCATCGACACCGACATGACTCGCGCGATGGACGACCGGGTTGCCCAGGGTGCACTGGAGTTCATCCCGGCGAAACGTATCGGCACCGCCGAGGAGGTCGCCGGCGTGGTCAGCTTCCTGGCGTCGGAGGACGCCAGTTATATCTCCGGTGCGGTGATCCCGGTCGACGGCGGTATGGGCATGGGCCACTGACGGCCACAAGGGAGATAGGGACTGACATGACAGGGATTCTTGAAGGTAAGCGCGTCCTCGTGACGGGCATCATCACCGACTCGTCCATTGCGTTCCACATCGCGCGGGTGGCGCAGGAAGCGGGGGCGGAGATCGTCTGCACCGGCTTCGACCGCCTGAAGCTGATCAGGCGCATCATGGACCGGCTACCGCAACCGGCGCCACTGCTGGAACTCAACGTCCAGAACGACGAACATCTGGCCACCCTCGCCGATCGGATCACCGAGGTCATCGGTTCGGGCAACAAACTCGACGGCGTGGTCCACTCCATCGGGAATATGCCGCCCAGCGGGATGGGCATCAACCCCTTCTTCGACGCCCCCTACGAGGATGTCGCCAGGGGCATCCACGTCTCGGCCTACTCCTATGCATCGCTGGCCAAGGCGGTGCTCCCGATCATGAATCCCGGTGGCGGCATCGTGGGCATGGACTTCGACCCGACTCGGGCAATGCCGGCCTACAACTGGATGACGGTGGCCAAGAGTGCGCTCGAGTCGATCAACCGCTTCGTTGCCAGGGAGGCCGGAAAAGTCGGTGTGCGGTCCAATCTCGTTGCGGCTGGACCGATCCGGACGCTGGCCATGAGTGCGATCATGGGCGGTGCCCTCGGCGATGAGTTCAAGGACGAGATGAAACTGCTCGAGGAGGGCTGGGACCAGCGCTCGCCGCTGGGCTGGGACATGAAGGATCCCACCCCGGTCGCCAGAACCGTCTGCGCTCTGCTCTCCGACTGGCTGCCCGCCACTACCGGAACGATCATCTACGCCGACGGCGGCGCCAGCACCCAGCTGCTGTGATGGCCCCAGTTGCTGTGATAGCGGAGCCCTTCGACGCACTGTTGCTGCTGTCATTCGGCGGACCCGAGGGCCCCGAGCAGGTCATGCCGTTCCTGGAGCACGTCACCCGGGGCCGGGGCATTCCACCGGAGCGCCTGGCGAGCGTTGCGGAGCACTATCTGCACTTCGGTGGTGTGTCGCCGATCAACGGGATTAACCGCGCGCTCATCGAGGAGATTCGAGTTCAGCTTGCCGGCCGTGGCGAGGATCTGCCGGTGTACTTCGGCAACCGCAACTCCGATCCGTTCATCGAGAACGCCGTCGCGGCAATGGCAGCCGACGGGGTCTCCCGCGCAGCGGTTTTCAGCACCTCGGCCTGGGGCGGCTATTCGGGTTGCACCCAGTACCAGGAGGACATCGCCCGGGCCCGCGATGCCGTCGGCTCTTCTGCACCGGAAATGGTGAAACTGCGGCAGTATTTCGACCACCCACTGTTGGTGGAGATGTTCAGCGACGGGATCGCTGAGGCCGCCGCGACGCTACCCGCGGAGCTGCGCGAGCAGGCGCGGTTGGTGTTCACCGCGCACTCCATCCCGATGCGGGCGGTCGATCGCTGCGGACCCGCTCTGTATCCGCGCCAGGTCGGGTATTCGTCGGCCCTGGTGGCGGCAGCAGCCGGTTACGCTGAATTCGACCAGGTGTGGCAGTCCCGTTCCGGCCCGCCGGCAGTGCCCTGGCTGGAACCTGATATCGCCGATCATCTGCGCGCACTGGCGGATTCGGGAACGAAGGCCATCATCGTCTGTCCGATCGGTTTCGTGGCAGACCACATTGAGGTGATCTGGGATCTCGACAGCGAACTGGCCGAGCAGGCGGAGAACCTCGGCGTTGTCATGGCGAGGGCGACGACACCCAATGCCCAGCCCCGATATGCGCGGCTCGCACTCGATCTTCTTGACGAGAAGCGGGAAGGACGTGAGCCCGCGAGAATTGTTGGGCGCCAGCCGGTTCCCGGGTACGGGTCGAGTGTGAACGGCCGTTTCTGTACCGCTGATTGTGAGGCGAGTGCGTTGGCGGCCGGTGCTAGTGCCAGGCCGACTGCAGAATCGCGCTGACAGCCGCCGTCCGTGCCGCACGCACGATCATGGCCAGGGGGCGCATCGCGTCGTCAGCGATCCGTTCCTCGGAAACGCTCAGCATCGCGATCGGCGCGGGTCCGGCGCTGACGGCGATGATGGCGTCGACGTGGGCCGCGGTGGCCAGTACCCGCAACGCCCGGTCGGGCGCATGATCCGGCGCCCGGTGCAGACCACCGGCTTGCAGAATCTCCTCCACCAAGACTCGTGGATTCTCACCGCCGGGTGCGGGTTGCAGGCCGACCAGCGCTTCGGCGGCCGAGCGGACCGACGTCCGCAGCGCGTACTCGGCATCGCCGAGGTCGAGTTGCTCCGGCACCGCAATGCCCGGCAACGAGTAGACCGACCAGGACAGCACTGGGATCTCCGGGATATCCGACTCGTCTTCGTCGCCCAACTCAAATACCGGAACCAAGCCGATGGCCTCCCCGTCCGGCGCCCGAATCAGGACTGCCTCGCCGGCATCGAGAGCGTCACGCTGGAACTGGGTACCCGCGGGCAGACCGCGAACGTCACCCGGCACCGGCAGCGCGACATCGATCACCTTCAGCGCCCCCGTCAGCATCCCGGGATTTAGGCCGGCCGCGGTGCGCACCGTCTGCAGCAGTGACATCGCACCGGCGGCGTCCACATCGGGCCATGGCAGTCCGGTTCGGCCGGCCGCGACCGCATCGTAAGCAGTCACCGAATGGGTTGGCGCCCATGCATTTAGCGCATCAAGAACGTCGTCGGGTGCCGCGTGACCAGCCAGCCAGGCATTGGTCCACACCGACAGCGAGACACTCGGACACCACATAATGGTCGTGAGTGTAGTGGCTCGGAGGCGGCTCGGTCGGCACCTGCAGAGTCCGCCAGCGGGTTAGCGGACGGTTACAGGCCGCCGAATCCGAATATCGGTTCGTCGATCTCCGCGCCCACTTCGCCCATGTTGTTCGGCGTGGCGGTCAGCTCCGAATTTCCGGGGCTCGCGCAGACGCTGGACTGACCGCCGTTGATAGAACTGCCGCCCATGGACTCGCAACTCGGCGTCAGGGGGTTACCGGCTCCGCCGCCGCCATCCTCATCGGCAACGGCGAACGGGGCGCCGATGAGCGCGGCCGCGATGCCGAACCCGCTGGCGAGAATGGCGAACTGTCGTGTGCGTTTCATGTGACCGTGTCCTCACGTCGTTTAAAAATATCCTACCGAGTCGGGCCCGCTACCGCGAGTGAAGGCTGCCTACCTGCTGACTTGCGATAGTGTTCAAACCTCCGACCCAAGGAGCCTCATGACATTCACACCGTTGGCGCGTCGCACGGCGGCCGCAATTCTCGGCGCCGGTGGCGTCTTTATCGGACTGGCCGCACCAGCGGCGGCCGATATCGTGCCCGGTTGTTCGGCGGCCGA
>CAIWCQ010000100.1 GCA_903911165.1 uncultured Actinomycetes bacterium
GCATTTGCTGGGGAGTTTGCTATGTTTCCGGGGAATGTACTGAAGACAGCAGGGAGGATGGGGGCCATGAGCCTTAACAACGTTGCTCGCGGACTGAAGTCGGGTCGCAGGTCGGCGGCTAAGATCGCCGTCGTAGGCGCGGCGATGGCGACCGCCGCCACGGTGGCCGTGGGTTCGGCGCCGCCGGCAAGTGCGGCGCCGCTCTACATCGATCAGCAGGTTTTAACCGCGGGTCCGCTGGTCAACCTGCTGCCCGCGCTCGGGATCACCTCGGTGGGCCCCATCGACCTCGGGGCGATCCCGATTTACGCCCCGGACGGCGCGTTCCTGACGCTGAACGTGTCGCCCATCGCCTTCGACACCCAGAGCATTTACAACACCGTCAACGCACTGCCGTTCAAGCGTCGCACCGGCTTCCTCGGTGCTAACGCGAACTTCTTCGACCGGGTCTACAGCCTCACCGGCACCACCGCCGGGCAATTCCCGGCAATCCTCAGCTCGGGTGTAGGGACCGGCAACACGGTCCAGGCCTACCGCACCCAAATCGCCACGGTGCTCAACAACGGGGCCGCTCCGAACGGCTATACGCCCTACCAGCCCTCTGCGATCAACAACGTGCCGAACCAGACCAATCAGGTTCTGCTGCTACTGCGAAACTCGTATCGCCCCAATGGCGGCTTTCAGGCGAGGTTTGCCCCGCTGCTGAACCTTTTCGGCGTTGACACGGCGATGCCCGCACCCGGGTTCGTCGATAGCCCCAACGGTCAGATCAGGCTCAACACCGGGACCGTCGACCTCACATGGGCCTATGACCCGATATCCGACTTCCCGGTCACTCTCAACCCATTCGCGATCGTCAACAGCCTGCTGGCCGGCCTGCCGACCAATCTCGTCGGCGGGCTGGATCAAAGCATCGGTGATCCCAGCGGCATCGTCTTCACCAACGCCGACGGGGACCTCGCCAACCTGACCGGACTGGGTCTCAGTGTCGCCAGTGTCCTCGGCATCCTCAACCGGATCGCCGGATCCACCACGGGCATCGGGGTCGACGAGGGGAGGGCTTTCTACGGAGCCCTCGTGCCCAACGATTTGCCGCTACTCGAACCGTTGCGGCTGCCGTCGCGGCTGATCAACGCGGTCTTCGGGACCGATCTGGGTACCCCGTTCGCCGATGCGCTGCAGCCGGCATTCGAGATCCTTGTGAACACCGGCTACTCCGACGTCATCACACCGAATAACTTGGACAGCTGTGCCGTCAAGTGCGACACCGTCGATGCCCAGACCTACGCGCAACTGGGCTATAGCGCCTACGACCGAAGCTTCCTCACGCCTTCGGTTGCGGAGCCGTTCCTGTCGGTGAATCCGCTGACCCCGGCGGAGTGGCTGCAGGTCCCCGGTGACGTGGTGCGTGCGCTGTTCACCGGCTTCGGCGACGTGTTCTTCCCGTCGGCCCCGGCGACCCCGCCGGCGTCGGTGCTGCCCAGCCTCGCCCCGCCGGCGTCGGCGGCCCGGACCCTGGCCGCCGCCGAGGCGCAACCCGCGGTCGTAGCGGATGACGTGGCAGCGCCGGACTCAGCACCGGTGGCGGCACCGCGGACCGAGGCGCCGACCGCGGTGGTCTCGGCTCGCAAGGCCCGTGGTGCGGCGCTACGGGCACCGGCGGCAGTGAATGCCCCGGCGGAGGCAGCGGCTGCGGAGTCGCGTGACGACGCGGCCCAGGCAACGGCCGGTAAGACCAGGGACGCGGCGACGCCGACGCGGGCTGCGCGGTCTACCGCCGCAACCGCGGCCGACTAATCGCAGACCGCACCCTGGGCGGCTGAGCCCACCAGCTTGCAGTACTTGGCCAGCACGCCGCGGGTGTAGCGCGGCGGTGGCGGAGTGAATCCGGCTCGGCGGGAATCGAATTCGGCTGGTTCGACGAGGATGTCGAGGGTTTGGTTCGCCACGTCGAGTCGAATCCGGTCACCGTCGGCGACGAAGGCGATCGGTCCGGCGTCGACGGCCTCCGGAGCGACATGGCCCACGCACAAGCCGGTGGTGCCGCCGGAGAACCGGCCGTCGGTGAGCAGCAGCACGTCCTTGCCTAGGCCGGCGCCCTTGATCGCACCGGTGATGGCCAGCATCTCGCGCATGCCCGGCCCACCCTTGGGGCCCTCGTAGCGGATCACCACCACGTCACCTTTGGCGATGGTGCCGTCCTCGAGGGCGTCCATGGCTGCGCGCTCACCGTCGAAAACCCTTGCGGTGCCTTCGAATACGTCCGAATCGAAGCCGGCCGACTTGACCACCGCGCCCTCAGGCGCTAGTGATCCGTGCAGGATGGTAATACCCCCGGTCGGGTGGATCGGGTTGCTCAGCGCCCGCAGTACCTTGCCGTCGGGATCCGGCGGATTGATGTCGGCGAGGTTCTCCGCCATGGTCTTTCCGGTGACGGTCATGACGTCGCCATGCATCAGACCGGCATCGAGCAACGCCTTCATGATCACCGGCACGCCGCCGATGCGGTCGACGTCGCTCATCACGCTCGAGCCGAACGGCTTGACGTCGGCCAGGTGAGGCACTCGTGCGCCGACCCGGGTGAAGTCGGCCAGCGACAGTTCCACCTCGGCCTCATGAGCGATGGCTAGCAGATGCAGCACGGCGTTGGTGGAGCCGCCGAACGCCATCACCACCGCGATGGCGTTCTCAAACGCCTCCTTGGTGAGGATGTCGCGGGTGGTGATGCCGCGTCGCAGCAACTCGACAACGGCTTGCCCACTGCGCCGCGCAAACCCGTCGCGGCGGCGGTCGGTGGCCGGCGGGGCGGCGCTTCCCGGCAGTGAAAGCCCCAGGGCTTCACCCGCGCTGGCCATGGTGTTGGCGGTGTACATCCCGCCGCAGGCACCTTCGCCGGGACAGATCGCCCGCTCAATGGCGTCGACGTCCTCTCGCGACATCAGGCCGCGCGCGCAGGCGCCGACGGCCTCGACCGCGTCGATGATGGTGACCTCGCGCTCGCTGCCGTCGCTCATCTTGGCCCAGCCCGGCAGGATCGAACCGGCGTAGACGAACACCGCGGCCAGATCCAGTCGCGCAGCGGCCATCATCATGCCCGGCAGCGACTTGTCGCAGCCGGCCAGCATCACCATCGCGTCCATTCGCTCGGCCTGCATCACGGTCTCGACGCTGTCGGCGATGACCTCCCGCGACACCAGCGAGAAGTGCATGCCCTCGTGCCCCATGGCGATGCCGTCCGAGACCGAGATGGTGCCGAACTTCATCGGGAAGCCACCGGCCTCGAACACACCCTCCTTGGCCGCATTCGACAGCCGGTCCAGCGAGAGGTTGCACGGAGTGATCTCGTTCCACGACGAGGCAATACCGATCTGGGGCTTGGCGAAATCCGCGTCACCCATCCCGACCGCGCGGAGCATGCCGCGGGCCGCGGTCTTCTCCAGTCCGTCGGTGACGTCGCGGCTGCGGGGCTTGATATCCGGGGTGTCGCTCACCCGGCCAGTATGTCCCGCAGGCGTCAGTGTGTCTCGGTCGGGGTCGCTGCCGTGACGCCGACTTCGATACCCCCAAGGGGTATCGGCTATGATCATCGCATGACTATCGCCCGCACTCGCAGCATCGCTGTCCTGGCCGCGTTCGCCGCCGCCGTCACGCTGTCCTCCTGCAGCACGTCCACAACGGATCGCGGCGCCGGTGTGTCGTCGGCGACCGCCGCCGGAGAGGTGGCCGGGCACAACGCCGACGATGTGATGTTTGCGCAAATGATGATTCCGCATCACGAACAGGCAGTTCAACTCGCCGCACTGGTGCCCGACCGGTCCACCAACCCCGAAGTGATCGCTCTCGCGGCGAAAATCTCCGCCGAGCAGCAACCCGAGATCGGCGCCATGAAGGCGCTACTACTGCAGTGGGAGGTCGACCCCAACACCTCCGCCCACGGCAGCGGCCACGACGGGATGGCGATGGAAGGCATGGTTGACGACGCCACGATGGTCAAACTGGACACCCTCAAGGGCGCCGAGTTCGACACGTTGTGGCTGCAGGCGATGATCAACCACCATCGCGGTGCCATCGCGATGGCGGAGACCGAGATCGCCGACGGCAGCAGTGCCGACATGATCACCATGGCCACCACCATGGTCGCCACCCAGCAGGCCGAGATCGACCAGATGACGACGATCCTCGCGGGACTGGAGACCTAAATAGCACCGGAGCAGCGCGGCTTTTCCGCCGACAAGGACAACTACGCCAAACGGTTGCGCCGCGTCGAGGGTCAGGTGCGTGGCATCGCCAAAATGATCGATGACGAGAAGTACTGCATCGACATCCTGACTCAGATCAGCGCCGTCAACAGTGCACTGCAGTCGGTGGCGTTGGGACTGCTCTCCGAACACCTCAACCACTGTGTGAGCCACGCCGTCGCCGAGGGCGGCGAGGAGGCGGATAAGAAACTTGCGGAGGCCTCGGCGGCGATCGCCCGGTTGGTGCGTTCCTGACCGCGTCGCCGATCTGCGCGTCTCGGCATGGTCTCGAACCGGTGTAGCGGGGTGTCGGACGCACGGGATCGGGGCCGGCCGTCGATACCGTAATTCGTGCCCGCTCAGACCGCGATGGTCGACGTCTGTGCCCCGACCCGCCCCGGACCCTGGACACCGCGGGTCATTCTCGCCCTCGCCGTCCTGGCGGCGGCGGCCTTCGTCTACGTGACCGCCGAGATCATGCCCATCGGTGCGCTGCCGGCGATCGCCGCCGACCTCGGCGTCAGTGAAGCCTCGGTAGGCCGACTGCTGGCCGGCTATGCCCTGGTGGCGGCGGTGGCCACAGTTCCCCTGGTGCGTTGGACAGCCGCCTGGCCCCGGCGTACGACCCTGCTGTTCACCCTGCTGAGCCTGGTCATTTCCCAACTGATCTCGGCGTTGGCACCGACCTTCACTGTGCTGGCTCTAGGGCGTGGACTGTGCGCGCTGACGCACGGGCTGATGTGGGCGGTGATCGCGCCGATCGGGGTGCGACTGGTTCCACCGGCCTACGCGGGCCGCGCCACCACCGCCGTGTTCGCGGGCACCGGTCTGGCACTGGTCGTCGGCAGTCCGCTGACCGCGATGATGAGTCAGGTGTGGGGCTGGCGGGAGGCAGTGGCCGCGATCACCGCCGCAGCACTGGCGGTGGCGGTGGCCGCCCGGTTCGCCCTCCCGTTGATGTCGGTGGCCACTCCCGCCGCCCGGTGGCCGGGCCGCCGCCGCCATAGCCGCGGACTGTCGACGCTGAGCCTGCTGACGTTTGTCGGCGTGACCGCGCACTTCATCTCCTACACGTTCATCGTCGTGATCATCCGCGACATCGTGGGCATCGGTGGGGTAAACCTGGCCTGGTTGCTGGCGGCCTACGGGGTCTCGGGCCTGACTGCGATGGGGTTGCTGGCCAGGCTGGGAGACCGGCGCCCCAGGGCCGCCATCCTCGGGAGTCTGACGGGTCTGTGCCTGGCGCTCACGGTATTGGCCCGCCTGGGTGTCGGTGGTAGCCACAGCACCGCCGCGCTGCTGATCGGCGTCGTGGCCGTGGTGGTGTGGGGCGCGACGGCGACCGCGATGGCGCCGCTGCTGCAATCCGCGGCCATGCGGCACTCACCCGACGACCCCGACGGAGCCTCCGCGTTGTACGTGGCCGCATTCCAGGTGGGAATCATGACCGGGTCGGTCCTCGGCGGGACGTTGTTTGAGTTCGCCGGTCTAACGGTGATGCTGGCCACGTCGGCATTGCTGATCGCGGTCATTGCAGCGTGCGTCGCGGCCGGCCGCGACCTCCTCGCCGGAACACCGGGCGGGGTGTAACGCTGGTCACCCCCGCGCCGATGAACAGCACAGTTCAGCGTACTTTTCGAGGTCCCGGATCGGGTGCTTCGCCGTTATCGGAGGCGGTGGGCGGCCCCGGGGTTATGTCACACTGGAACCCGAGAACCCCATTGGGGACGGTCAATATTGGAGGAGTCTGGTGAAGCCGGTGAAAGGCGCCCTGGCCGCAGCGTTGTGCGTGCTGGGTGTGGTGGGTGCGGGCCTGGGTAGCGGTTCGGCGTTGGCCGATCCGGATCAACCGCCGGTCGATCCACAGGTCGTCGACGCCGCGCCAATTCCGGTCGAGCCGCCGCCGCTCTTCTTCCCGCCGCCGCCACCGCCGCTGCCCGGTGATCTCGCGGCACCCGGTGAGGTCCCGCCGCCACCGCCGCCCCCCCCGCCGCCGGCCGATGCTCTGCCGCCCGCCCCGCCGGCACCGGTGGCCCCCGCCCCGGTGGCCCCCGCACCGGTGGCGACCACGATGGGCGCCGCCAAGGGCCAGAACGCCGCGCCGTTCACCGGCGATCCGGTGTTCGCCCCGCCTGCGTTCAACCCGGTCAACGGTGCCCTCGTCGGGGTCGCCAAACCGATCATCATCAACTTCCAGCGACCGATCGCCAACCGGCCACTGGCCGAGCAGGCCATCCACATCTCCTCCTCGCCGCCGGTCGCCGGCGCGTACTACTGGACCACCGACACCCAGGTCCGTTGGCGGCCGTACAAGTTCTGGCCGGCCGGCACGATCGTGAATATCGACGCCAGTGGCGCGAAGTCGAGTTTCCGGGTCGGGGACTCCCTAATCGCCACCGTCGACGACGCCACCCACCAGATGACCGTCACCCGCAACGGTGTGGTCGAGAAAACCATCCCGGTGTCGATGGGACTGGACGGCAAGTACGACACCAAGAACGGCACCTACTACGTGCTGGAAAAATTCGCCGACCTGGTGATGGACTCCTCCACCTACGGCGTTCCGGTCAACTCACCGGACGGCTACAAGATCAAAGTGCCATGGGCGGTGCGCATCGACAACAGTGGCGGCTTCGTGCACGGCGCACCGTGGTCGGTGGCCGACCAGGGCAAGCGCAACGTCAGCCACGGATGCATCAACCTCAGTCCGGCCAACGCCAAGTGGTTCTACGACAACTTCGGCAGCGGTGATCCGATCGTGGTGAAGAATTCCGTCGGCCTCTACACCAAACCCGACGGCGCCGACGACTGGCAGTGGACGCTGTACTGAGCCGCTAGCTCCAGATCCTGACCCGCTGCTGCGGATCGAGATAGAGCGCGTCGTCCTCGCTGACGTCGAATGCCTCGTAGAAGGCATCGATGTTGCGCACCACACCGTTGCAGCGGAACTCCGGCGGTGAGTGCGGGTCGACGGCAAGGCGCCGGATGGACTCTGCCGCGCGGGATTTGGTGCGCCACACCTGCGACCAGCCGAAGAGAACTCGTTGTACTCCGGTGAGTCCGTCGATCACCGGGGCCTGCGTATCGCCCAGTGACAGTCGGTAGGCCAGTAGCGCGATCGACAGCCCACCCAGATCACCGATGTTCTCCCCGACGGTGAATGCCCCTTGGACGTGCGGGGCGTCTGCACCCTGGGCGAGGTCGCGCGGCACGTAGGTGTCGTACTGCTCGATCAGTTTGGTCGTGCGGGCGGTGAACTCGCGCCGGTCTTCGTCTGTCCACCAATCGACGAGATGGCCGTCGCCGTCGTACTTGGAGCCCTGGTCGTCGAAGCCGTGGCCGATCTCGTGGCCGATCACCGCGCCGATACCCCCGTAGTTGGCGGCGTCGTCGGCGTCGGCGTCGAAAAACGGCGGTTGCAGGATCGCCGCCGGGAAGACGATCTCGTTCATCCCAGGGTTGTAGTAGGCGTTGACCGTCTGCGGAGTCATGAACCATTCGTCACGGTCCACCGGACCGCCCAGTTTGGCTGTCTCGCGATCGAAACCCACTTCGGCTCCGCGAATCACGTTGCCGTACAAATCATCCCGGGCAACGACGAGTGTGGAGTAATCGCGCCAGTGCTCGGGGTAGCCGATCTTGGCGGTGAACTTGTCCAGCTTCGCCAAAGCCCGCTGCCGGGTGGCGGGAGTCATCCATTCAAGGTCGCTGATACTGATCCGGTATGCCTCGCGAAGATTGGCCACCAGAGTGTCCATCCGCGCCTTGGCCTGCGGCGGAAAGTGGTGTTGAACGTAGAGGCGACCGACGGCGTCGCCCATCACGGCCTCGACCAATGAGACCGCTCGCTTCCAGCGCTCGCGGATCTGCTCGGTGCCGCTGAGGGTGCGGCCGTAGAAGGAGAAGTCCTCGTCGACCAGGGCGCGGGTGAGAACCGCCGCGCGGGCATGGATCAGACGCCAGCGCGCCCAGTCCTGCCAGTCGGCGACCGCCGCGCCGGACCACACCCCGGCGAACGCGCTGAGGTAGTCCGGTTGGCGCACGATGAGTTCGCCGATCGCGCCGGCCGCGATCCCGAGTCCGTCGGTCCAACCGGCCCAGTCAAAGCCCGGCGACGCGGCCGCAAGATCCGCGAAGGTCCGCAGGTTGTAGGTCAGGTCGGCGTCGCGTCGGCGCACCACGTCCCAGTGCGCCGCCGCCAGTGCGGTCTCGAGGGCCACGATGCGTCCGGCCCGGTCGGCGTACTGCTCGGCCGTGCCGCCATAGACCAGTGCGAACATGGCCGAAATGTGCGCCGGGTAGGCGCCGAGGATCGCGCCGTGCTGCTCATCGCGGTAGTAGGACTCATCGGGGAGTCCAAGACCGGACTGACTGAGGTGGACAAGGTAGCGGCTGGAGTCCTTGGAGTCGGTGTCAATGTAGAGACCGACACCGCCGCCCACACCGGTGCGCTGCAGTCGTCCCACCACCCGAGCCAGAGAATCCCGGTCCTGGGCTGAGTCGATCTGTGCCAACTCCTCGAGCAGAGGTGCCAGGCCACGTCGCTCGACAGCATCCTCGTCGAGGAAACTGGCGTACAACTCACCGATGCGTTGCTCGTCGGTCGCGCCCGACACGGCGACTGAAGCGGCGCCGATGATCAGTTCCCGCACCTGTTCCTCGGCCCGGTCGTAGAGCACGCGGAAGGCTCCGTCGGTGGCCCGATCGGGGGGGATCGTGTAGCCGCTGAGCCAGCGGCCGTTGACATGACCGAACA
>CAIWCQ010000101.1 GCA_903911165.1 uncultured Actinomycetes bacterium
GCGCCCGCCGAGTTCCGGCAGCACATCCGCATAAGCTCTCAACCCAAAGGAGGAAAGAAAAAATATGTGTTATCCAGTCCAGTGCCCACGCTGTCAAAAGACCACCTGGGAAGGGTGCGGTGAACACGTCGCCGAGGTGATGCGCGACGTGCCGACCGCCCAGCAGTGCGCCTGCGCCGCCGGTATCTCCCCGCAGCACTGAGTTTTTAGTCAAACGGGTTGTCGCCGACGGCGACGGCGGTGCCGAGGCTCATCAGCAGCACGGCTCCGTCATGCAGTCGTTGTCCGGCCTCCCTACTGGCCGCACCGGCCAGGTAGCGCACCCAGGTGCCCTCGATCACGACGCCGAGTTTTAGGCAGGCCAGCGCCAGGTACCACTCCAGGTGCTCAGTGCTCCGGCCACCCGCGGCCTGATACGCCTCGAGTAGCTCACCGCGTTGGGCCAACCCGCCCAACTCGGCGAGGTAACCGGCCGAACCGAGGGGGTTGGGTGCGATCGGCCAGCACACCAGCATCCAGCCCAGGTCCAGCAGTGGGTCACCGACGGTGCACATCTCCCAGTCGACGAAGGCCGCCACCTCCGGGACGTCGCGGCGCAGCATGGTGTTGTTGAGGTGGATATCGCCGTGCACAATCCCGGGCTCGCTGTCGGCTGGCGCCTTAGCCTCCAGCCAGTCGCAGAGTTCGTCCACCCCAGGCAGGGAATCGTAGGCGTAGCCGTCTTGCTGCCGGTAGGCCATCACCGCCGAACGCCATTGCGGCACTTGGCGTTCGAGAAATGATCCTGGCCGTTTCCAGGCCGCCAGTGCGCTACCCTCCCATGGCGCCTGCCCCAATCTGGCGACGTCGGCGGCGTAGTTCAGGCCGACCCGATGGCGCATCGCCGGATCGCGAACATACTCCGGCGCGACCTCGTTTCCTGGGTTGAACCCGTCCACATCCTCCATCAGGTAGAACACGACGCCCAGCACGTCGAGGTCCTCGCACCACCTGACGATCTGCGGGTGCGGCACCGCGCCGCCGGCCAGGGTGCGCAGCACGGCGATCTCACGTTGCATGGTCCGGTCGCTGTTGGGCCGCGGGTGTGGGGGCGGGCGGCGCAACACCAATGAGCGGCCGTCGATCTTCAGGCGCACCACCACGTTCTGACTTCCACCGGCCAGTGGTACGACATCGGTCACGTCGGTGCCGATGCCCTGTGACCGCACCCAGGCGCGCAGTGCCGCAACGGCCTTCCCGTCAAGCGTCCCGGTGACCCCGGGTTCGATGGTCGGCATGGTCACAATCACCGATCGTCGCACAGGCTGCGGCGCGTGCGGACGGATCGCGCCGGACTCAGCGCCGACCTTCGATGACGAATGTCGCCTCCACCTCCGAGGCGATCGTGATCTCCTCGGGCCGGAGTTCGAACCGCGACGACTCCTCCGCCGGCGGGGCCATCGCGCGGGCCAGGAATACCTTCTGCTGCGGCCGGTCACCCAATCCTGGATCGCTGATGGAGCGAACCTTTACCGCGCCCAGATCAAGGGCGTCCGCATAGTCCTGTGCGCGGACCTTCGCGTCCCGAACTGCTCGCTGCCGCGTCTTGCGTTCCACAGCAAGTCGTTTGGCGTCGGTCAGCGCCCAGTTGATGTATCCGATACTCACGCCATCGACCCCCGCGCTCCAGGCCACCCACGTGGCCAACGCATCAAAATCGGTGAACAACGCGGTGAGCGAAACCGCTGCGGTGTGCGCCAGGGGTAGCCGCTTGCCCTCGCCGTTCCACGGCCGATGAGATCCGGTTCGGACCTGATCGAACGCGTACCGGGTCACCGGCCCACGCTTGGGATGATGCAGCGCCTCGATGGATGTCGTGACCTCGGCCAGTGCGCTCGTCACCTTCTTGAAAACCGCGTCACCTGAGCGGCCTTCGGCGCTGAGAACTGCATGCACGGTCGCACATTCAGCGGCCAGGGTGACCGAGTGCAAACCCCGGACGGTGATCTCTACTGCTGCCATTCGACCACCCTAGGTGTCGGTCGCGGTGCTATTTGATCAGCGGGTCACGCGGCATACCGAGGATGCGTTCGGCGATCTGGTTGCGCGCCACCTCCGAGGTGCCGCCGGCAATGGCCATCCCGCGGGCGCCCATCGCCGCCCGGGAGGCCAGTGCGCCCTCGCCGTCCTCCAGTGCCAGATCCGGACCCACCAGCGAGGCTGCGATGGCACCCTGCTCCTGGAAGTGGTCGGCCAGTTTGAGTTTAGTGATGTTGCCCTCCGGGCCGGGGCCGGCGCCCTCGATGCTGCGGACCGCCCGGCGCAGGTTCAGCAGTCGCAGCGCGTGATCCTCGGCCAGGAATCGGCCGACGCGTTGCAACGAGCCGATCACCCGGTCGCCGTGGGTCTGGGCCAGGTGCATCAGCCAGGCCGACGCCGGCGCGATGCCGCCGCCGCCGCCGCCGATGCTCACCCGCTCATTGCCGAGGGTGGCGCGCGCCACCGTCCAGCCCGCGTTCGGTTCGCCGACGACGTCCTCGTCGGGCACGAACACATCGGTGAAGAACACCTCGTTGAAATCCGAGCCACCGGTGATCTGGCGCAGCGGCCGCACCTCGACCCCCGGCGCCTTCATATCCAGGATCACCATCGTGATGCCGGCATGCTTGGGCCCGTCGAAGTCGGTACGTACGGTCGCCAGACCGCGCTTGCAGTAGTGCGCCCCGGAGGTCCACACCTTCTGGCCGGTGATCGACCATCCGCCGTCGACGCGGGTGGCACGGGTCTTGACCGCCGCGGCATCCGATCCCGCTGACGGCTCGGAGAACAGCTGGCACCAGACCTCGTCCTGGCGCAACGCCTTTTCGACGAATCGCTCGATCTGCGAAGGGGTTCCGTGCTGGATCAGGGTGAGGATCACCCAGCCGGTGATCCCGTAGTCCGGCTTCGTGACGTCTGCGGCGGCGAACTCCTCCTCGCAGAGCAGTTGCTCCACCGCGCCGGCGGCAAGGCCCCACGGCTTGGGCCAGTGCGGCATCAGGTAACCAGTCGCGATCAGTTCGTCGAGTTGGGCCTTCTCGTCCAGTCCGGCGATGCGCTGCGCCTCGGCGCGGATCTCGGTGCGCAACTCATCGGATCCGGTCGGCAGGTCGAGGCTGTTCGCCCGGGCGATGCCTTTGGCGGTCAGATCAAAGACGTCGGTCGCCGACTCATCGCCCCCGAGCACCGCCTGCACGGTCAGCGCACGCCGCAGGTGCAGGTGTGCGTCGTGCTCCCAGGTGAACCCGATGCCGCCGTGCACCTGGATGTTCAGTTCGGCGTTGCGGACGTAGGCCGGCAACGCCAATGTCGCTGCGGCCGCGGAGATCA
>CAIWCQ010000102.1 GCA_903911165.1 uncultured Actinomycetes bacterium
CTGTAGCGCTGCCGCGACGTCCGAATCCAGCGTCACGGTGGTCCGCATTGTGCAATCATAGCATCAAGATAGATGCTGTCATGATGCTCGATGGCCCCGTAGTGGCACGCCTTACGTCCATTGCACGCAGCGTGCCGAGGGGCGCAGGGACTGGACATTAGGTCATGAGGGGGAATCGGCGGGTTAATGCGGCGAGCATCTCCAAGAGCTTTCTGCGTTCGATAGCGCACTGCCGGAGTTGAGCCTGCGCGTGGCGAATCTGATCGACTTGTCCGCGCCGTGTATCTACGGCCAGCTTGGCATGGCATTTCCGAACATGCTCGTTAAGCAGGTCGATCTGGCGATGCAACTCGTCGCGAAAATAATCAGCCTGACGGTAATCCGGACCCCAATGAACACAATTGACTGAAACCACGATGGTTCCCCCGCCGGATGAGCCGTGCGCGCAGGGGAGAGGCCGCCGGAACCGGCGACAAGTTCAGCTACGTAGACATCGGGGATACCACAAAAAGATCCGCAAGTCAGTCATTTTCCGAATATCCTGCTACCACTTTGGCTGCGACTTTCGAGAAACTCAGAACGAAAGATTTGCGAGACCAAGCCCAGCCGGACGGCCACGCCGTCGCCGAAAATGCGGCGTATCGAAGAAAAACAACCGCTGAACTGCTCGTTTCCTGGTGGAGCTAAGGGGATTCGAACCCCTGACCCCCACACTGCCAGTGTGGTGCGCTACCAACTGCGCCATAGCCCCAGGTGTGTCGAAGCTACACCACCGCCACACCTGCCTCAAAAAGCACTCAGGGCAGCTCCCCGGCGGCCTCGGGCCCCAATGCCCGCACCGGCGTGTGCTCGACGGGCGAATCCTCGCGGGTTTCCGGGGCGAACATCCAACCGATCGACGCCACCACCAGGATGGCCCCGCTGATACCGAACGCCCACCCGTAGGAAAGCTGCTGGGCGATCAACCCGACCCCGAACGAGCCGACGATCGAGCCGAAGTCCGACATCATCTGGAACGCCGCGATCGCCGTACCGCCGCGCGCCTTGCCGATGATGTCGGCAACAGCCGCCTGCTGCGGGGAGTTGTAGACCCCGGATGCGGCCCCGGCCACCAACGCCTCGATGAAGAACACCGGTAGCGAATGGGTCAGGCCGAGCGCCGCCGTTGAAATGCCGGATAGCGCCAACCCGGCGATGAGCAGTGGCTTTCGCCCGATCCGGTCCGAAAGCCGGCCGCTGTACATCACCATGGACACGTTGCCGATGGCGAATGCGGCCAGGGCCAGCCCGGCGACGTTATGCGGCTGCCTGTCGAGTACCTCCTCGACGAAGAGCGGCACCAGGGCGAACCGCAGACCGAATAAGGACCAGCCGGTGGCGAAATTAGACAGCAGTGCCGCCCGATAGGCGCGGTGCCGCCATGCGACCCGTACGGTGACCATCGGCTCATCGGAATTAGCCGCGGCGCCCAGCGGAGACTTGCGCAGACCGACCGTCACCACCGTCGCGGCCACCATCAGCAGGGCGCCGTACATCAGGAACGGGGCGCGCAAACCGAGTCCCGCAGTGAGACTTCCCAGTATCGGGCCGGCCACCGAGCCGGACAGGAACGCCCCGGCGAACAACCCGGCCGCCCGGCCGCGGGCGTCGGGCGGGCTCATCCGGATCATCAGGCCAAGCGCGGAGACGAAGAACATCGTCGAGCCGATCCCGCCGATCGCCCGGAATACCAGCAGCTGCCAGTAGCTCTGAGAGAACGCGCATGCCGCCGTGGACAGCGCGACGACAAGCAAGCCACTGACGTAGATCCGCCGTTCCCCCACCCGCTGCACCAGCAGACCTGTCGGCGGCGCGGCCAGCAGGCGCATCACCGCGAACGCGGTGATGATGAAGGTCGCCGCCGCGATGCTCACCCCGAAGTGTCGGGCCAGATCCGGCAGCACCGGGGCTACCAGTCCGTAGCCGAGTGCCACGATGGCGTTTGCCCCGATCAGCGACCACAACTCCCGGGGCAGCCGGGCTTCGGCCGTCGGCGCGGCCCCCTCGACTACGGAACTCACGAGATGACTGTATTCACCAGCTCCCGCGCGGCTTGCTGCACCTGTGCCAGATGCTCGAGGCCCAGGAAAGACTCGGCGTAGATCTTGTAGACGTCCTCGGTGCCCGACGGCCGGGCGGCGAACCAGCCGTTGGCCGTGGTGACCTTCAACCCGCCCAGCGCAGCGCCGTTGCCGGGCGCGGCGGTGAGCTTGGCGGTGATCGGTTCACCGGCCAGTTCGGTCGCCGTCACCTGCTCCGCCGAAAGCTTGGACAGTCGGGCCTTCTGCTCACGGTCGGCGGGTGCGTCGACGCGTGCGTAGACCGGGGCGCCGTACTTGGCGGCCAGCACCTCATAGCGCTGCGAGGGAGTCTGGCCGGTGACGGCCAAGATTTCGGCGGCCAGCAAGGCCAGGATGATGCCATCCTTATCGGTGGTCCACACCGAGCCGTCCTTACGCAGGAACGATGCCCCAGCCGATTCCTCGCCGCCGAATCCGATTGTGCCGCTGATCAATCCGTCGACGAACCACTTGAAACCGACGGGCACCTCGATCAGGGTGCGGCCCAGGCCGGCCACCACCCGGTCGATGATCGAGGAGCTGACGGCAGTCTTGCCGACGGCAACACCGGCAGGCCAGTCCGGCCGGTGGGTGTAGAGGTAGTCGATCGCCACAGCCAGGTAGTGGTTGGGGTTGAGCAGTCCGCTGTCGGGTGTGACGATGCCGTGCCGATCGGCGTCGGCGTCATTGCCGGTGGCGATCTGGTAGCGGTCCCGGTTGGCGATCAGCGAGGCCATCGCGTTGGGCGAACTGCAGTCCATCCGGATCTTGCCGTCGGTGTCCAGCGTCATGAACCGCCAGGTCGCGTCTACCAGGGGGTTGACCACAGTCAGTTCGAGGTTGTGCCGTTCGGCGATCGCGGCCCAGTAGTCGACGCTGGCCCCGCCGAGTGGGTCGGCACCGATCCGGATGCCCTCCGCGCGAATCGCGTGAATGTCGACCACGTTGGGCAGGTCGGCGACATAGGCGTCCATGTAGTCGTGGCGTACGGCGGCGGCCAGCGCTCGCGCCAATGGCACCCGCTTCACGTCTTTACCGCCACCGCGCAGGATCTCGTTGGCACGCACGGCGATGGCGCCGGTGGCGTCGGTGTCGGCCGGGCC
>CAIWCQ010000103.1 GCA_903911165.1 uncultured Actinomycetes bacterium
CAGTACGCCACCGCGGTGCTGTCGGTGCTCGGGATCGGCGCCTCGGTGTTCATCGCCTTCCGCAACACCACCGCCTACGACCGGTGGTGGGAGGCTCGCACCCTGTGGGGCAGCCAGATCATTAACTCCCGCGTCCTGCACAACGGCCTTACCGCCGTCGACGACGGCTCGCCGCAGATGGCCGCAATGCTCGACCGGATGCGTCGCCGCCAGGTCCGGTACTGCTGGCAGCTTGCCGCAGAGATGCGCGGTGTCCCGCCGCTTCCGGGCGTGCGCGAGTTGACGCCGGAGGACCCGCCCGGCACCGACGCCACCGAGTTGCTCAACCGCCAGGCTGCCGACGTCGGAGCGCTCGCCGCCGGCGGCCACATCGACCAGCAGTCCCGGGTGATGCTGATGGCCGCAAACACCGGTTCGGCGACGGCGCAGAGCGGTCTGGAGCGCATTCGCAACGAGCCCTTCCCGATTCACTACGACTTTTTCATCCGCCTGCTGGCCTGGTTCTTCGGCATCATGGCGTTCAACCGGCTGGACTCCACTACTCACGACGTCACCAGCATGTTGGTGGGGCTGCTGCTGATGACGGTGTTCGTCCTGGCCGAGAGGCTGGGACGGTTCATCGAAACACCGATGAACGGCAGCATCTTCGATATCGCCATGTACCGGTTGTGCACCATCATCACCGGGAACCTGCTCGGCCGCGGGCATCCGCTGGCCACGCCGCGGGAGAGCGACACCGCGGCTGTGTGGATGTGAGCGACACCGTCGCTGTGTGGATGGGAGCGACACCGTCGCTGTGTGGATGGGAGCGACACCGTCGCTGTGTGGATGTAGTCGGCAGGCCGAAGTGGCCGGTGACGATCCGGCTGGCAGAATCGGGAAATGACCTCGACCGGTAGGCGGCGCGCGCGCTCGCTGTCTCCCGTCGAGATAGCCCAGGCGTCGGTGATGGGCGCTCTGAGCGCCGCTTTGGCCATTGTGTCGGTGGTGGTGCCCTTCGCCGGTGGGGTTTCGCTGCTGGTCACCGTCCCGATGGGCCTACTCGGGTATCGCTACCGGTTGCGGGTGCTGCTGGCGGCCGCGTTCGCCGCCGCCACCATCGCGTTTCTGATCTCGGGTATCAGTGGGTTCATGGTCGTGCTCAACTGCGCCTACGTCGGGGGTCTGACCGGCATTATCAAGCGTCGCGGCCGGGGCACGCCCACGGTGATCGCGGCGTCGATCGTCGCCGGAATCGTCTCCGGATTGTTCATCATCGCAGCGCTGATCGCGCTGGTCCGGTTGCGCACGCTGACCTTCGAGGCCATCACCGCCAACGTCGACGGAGTCGTCTCGGTGATGTCGCAGTTTGAACCGTTCCGAGAGTCTGCCGCGCAGACCCGCGCCATGTTCGGTACCGCCCTGCAGTACTGGCCGGTGCTGATGATGGGCTACGCGATCTTCTCCATCGTGGTCGTCTCGCTGGTGGGGTGGTGGGTACTGGGCCGGGTGCTGGAACGGCTAGCTGTCATCCCCGACGTGCACAAACTCGAGTCGCTGACCGAGACCGGACCGGTCGCACCTCTGCCCGTTCGCCTCAACGAGGCGCGCTACCGCTATCGGGGCGCCGACCATGACGCCCTGCGGCCGGTAAACCTGACGATCGAGGCCGGCGAGCACGTCGCGGTCACCGGCGCCAACGGGTCCGGAAAGACCACGCTGATGCTGTTGTTGTGTGGGCGAGAGCCAACGTCCGGGGTCATCGACCGGCCCGGAGCGGTCGGTCTGGGGCGCCTGGGTGGCACCGCGGTCGTCATGCAGCATCCCGAGAGTCAGGTCCTGGGCACCAGGGTCGCCGACGACGTGGTGTGGGGGCTGCCGCCGGGGACTCGCACCGATGTGAGCGGACTCCTCAGCGAGGTTGGTCTGGCTGGAATGGAGGAACGCGACACCGGCGGCCTGTCCGGCGGGGAGTTGCAGCGGTTGGCCGTGGCTGCGGCACTGGCCCGACAGCCGGCGTTGCTGGTCGCCGACGAGATCACCAGCATGGTCGATCAGCGCGGTCGGGATGCGCTGCTGGGAGTTCTCTCCGGGCTTACCGCCCGGCGTTCCATGGCGCTTGTTCACATCACCCATTACAACAGCGAGGCTGAAATCGCCTCCCGGACAGTCAATCTCAGCGAATCGCTCGACAATATGGTCATGGTCGCACATGCCGCACCGCCCACACAGACGGTCACCGCCGTCCCGCGTGGCGGTGCGCCGGTGCTGGAGTTGAGCGGCGTCGGACATGAGTACGGCAGTGGGACGCCCTGGGCGAAACCCGCACTCCGCGATGTCAGCTTCACCGTCAATGAGGGCGAGGGCGTGCTGATCCACGGTGGTAACGGGTCCGGAAAGTCGACGCTGGCCTGGATCATGGCCGGGCTCACCGCGCCGACTACCGGTTCGTGCCTGGTCCGGGGGAGACCCGCCCACGAGCACGTCGGCGACGTCGCGATCGCGTTTCAGGCCGCGCGGCTTCAACTGCTGCGCAGCACGGTCGATCTCGAGGTTGCCTCAGCGGCCGGGTTTTCTCCCTATGACACCAATCGGGTAGTAGCCGCACTGGCAACGGTCGGCCTCGACGGGTCGCTGGCTCGACGCCGCGTCGACCAACTCAGTGGCGGCCAGATGCGTCGAGTGGTGATGGCCGGCCTGCTCGCCCGTTGGCCACAGGCGCTGATCCTCGATGAGCCACTGGCGGGTCTGGATGCCGCCAGTCAGCGCGGACTGTTGCAACTGCTGACCGATCTACGCCGCAACGCGGGTCTGACGGTGGTGGTGATCTCCCATGATTTCGCAGGCCTGGAGGAGTTGTGCCCGCGCACGCTTCATTTGGACAACGGGGTCATGGCGTCGGCCTCGGCGACAGCCGGAGGCCTGTCATGACCGCGCAGCGCCAGCGCCGACCGGTGGTGCTGCTGCGGCCGGTGCCCGGCACGTCCGTCATCCATCAGCTGTGGGCCGGCACCAAAATCATTGTGGTGTTTGTCATTTCGCTGTTGCTGGCCTTCTATCCCGGTTGGGTCCCGATTGGACTGATGGCCGCCCTGGTAGCTGTCGTGGTGTGGCTGGCGCGTATTCCGCGCGGCGTGCTGCCGTCGATACCGCGGTGGTTGTGGATCCTGCTGTTGATCGGCTGTGTGTTGGCCACCATCGGCGGCGGCGAGCCGGTGCTGCACCTGTTCTCCGCCGATGTCGAGGTCGGTGGACTACTGAAGTTCCTTCGTTTCACCGCGTTGTCCATCGTGCTGCTGGCATTGGGCGCGTTGGTGTCGTGGACTACCAACGTCGCCGACGTCGCGCCCGCGGTCGCCACCCTGGGCCGGCCGTTCCGGCGGTTGCGAATTCCGGTCGATGACTGGGCCGTCACGCTCGGACTGTCCCTGCGCGCGTTCCCGATGCTGCTCGATGAGTTCCGGTTGCTCTATGCCGCGCGGCGGTTGCGGCCACGTGCGGTGCTCCCCGATGGCCGGGTGCAGCGCCGGAGGTGGATGACCGACATGGTCGATCTACTGGCTGCCGGCGTGACCGTCGCGTTGCGCCGCGCCGATGAGATGGGCGACGCGATCACGGCCCGGGGCGGCACCGGGCAGATCGCGGCTGCGCCGTCTCGGCCGCGTCGGATCGACTGGGTCGCGCTGGCGATCTGCGCGGCACTGTGTTTGCTGGCGATCTGGCTAGACCTGCAGGGCTACGGACGCGGTTAGCGGTAGAGCAGCCGGTCGGCCGGGAAGCCCGTGTTGGTATGCTTTGCTGTATCCACCGGGGGTGTGGATGGTTGGGGGAAACTGGTGAAGACTCTGCTCGGTACAGGCCTGACGGCGGCGCTGACGGCGGCCAGCATCGTGGCCGCCCACCCGCCGGTCAACCCCGCCATCGCCGAGGTGGGTTTGACGGCGTTGTCAGCGCCCTTGCCCGCCGCCGTCCTCACCCTCGAAGGCGGACTTGTCGGCCTCCAGGACCTCGTCCCGTTCACCCAAGGGCAGTTGCGCGGCGACCTCTGTGACCCGCCGGACACTTGCAAGGCCGTCGACTACGACGCATGGCCCTTCGGCCAGTACTTCAACGAAGAGGGCGCGAAACGCGTCATCAGTGCGATCGGTGCGATCAGGGAACTGCCCGACGCCACCGGACCGATC
>CAIWCQ010000104.1 GCA_903911165.1 uncultured Actinomycetes bacterium
CCGGCGGTGGACATCATGGTGACCACCGCTTGCCGGCGATCGGCGCCATCGGCGACCTCGTCGCGGTAGCGGCTGACCATCAGCAGTGTGTAGTCGATAGCCAGCGCCAAACCCATTGCGGTGGTGAGGTTCAGCGCGAAGATCGACACCTCGGTAAAAATGGTGACGGTGCGCAGTACGGCCAGCGCACCGAGTATCGCCATAACGCCCACCGCAACCGGTAGCGCGGCGGCGAAAAGCCCGCCGAACACCCAGATCAGTACGAGGAAGCTCAGTGGCACCACGATCGCTTCCAGCAGTAGCAGGTCGCGCTTGGACTGCTCGGTGACTTGCAGATTCACCATTGCCGCGCCGCCGGCCCGCACCACGACGCCGTCGCGTTCCCCGACCACCGCATCGGCGAGTTCCTTGGTGTAGCTCTGAAGCAGGCTGTCAGGGCCGTTGATCCCGGTCACGATGAGACCCGACTTCTTGTCTGCGCTGACCATCGCCGATGCGGCCGGAGTCGGCGAGGTCCATGCTGAGGTGACCGTCGAGACATGGCCTGATCGGGTGAGTTGGTCGATGACGCCGGTGGCCACCGCTCGGGCCTGCGGGCTGTCGTATCCCTCGGCCGCGGTGACCACGATGACCAACGGCACATCGCCCTGCCCGAACTTGTCGGTGAGAATGTCAGCGACCCGCGATGATTGGGAGTTCGGATCCTGGAAACCGCTGGGCGAGAGCTTTTGCGCCACCGGAATCCCGAACGCGCCGACGGCGAACATCAGCAGCAGCGCGGCGATGATGACTCGCCGGGGAGCGGCGATGGCGAGCCGAGCGACGCTGTGAAGCATCGACTCAGTCTGACACGGTCACGGCCGGTGATCGCCGCTCCACGGCGAGTCCCGAGATCCGTTTGCCAGCCGCGGCGGGACGCGACGCTGCAGTAGCGACCGTCGCGGCGGGCCGGGAGGAAGAGCGCTGCCGCGGCGATCGGGAAGCCGGTCGCGAGACCGCCGAAGTCGTGGCGGCGGCCGAATCCGTTGTCGCGGAACCGACCCCGGCCCTCAGGGCTGCGGCACCACCGGCCGGTTGTACGTTCCCCACCGGTGGGTGCCTGATGTTGTAGAGCGCAGTCTGGGTGTTGTAGAGCGCAGTCTGCGGGGCCACGACCGCGTCACGGACCGCGACGAACAATCTGGTGAGCGGACCAGGGTTCGGGTCGACCGGGACGCCATCCCAGCTCTGCAGCGTCCAGCCGTCGTCGGGGGTGCCGGTGACGACGACGACGGCGGTGTTCCCCAGCGGATGCGTCAGCGCCAGAAGCAGATTCGGATTGTCAACCGTCATCAGGGTCCAGGCCATGATGGTGGCGCCGTGGGCGAACACGACCGGCTTGATGGCGCCCGAGGCAGAGATCGTGGCGACCGCATCGTTGACTCTGGCCTCAAAGCCGTTGCCGTTCTCCCCGCCCAAGACCGGAACGAACCGGGCCCCCAGCACCCAGGCCGCCGGCGGCAGGGCGTATCCCACCCCGGCCAGCAGCCCGCTCCGTCCTTCGAATACGCCCGCATTGATCTCCCGCACGCCGGGGAGCACGCCCGGCGTCATCCCCAACTCGGTCGCCAGTGGCGCCGCGGTCAGTTGGGTGCGCAGCATGTTCGACACATAGATGGCGTCGTGGCCACCGGTGGCGAGGGTTTCGGCGATCACCTGTGCCTGGGTGTCGCCGAGCGCGGTCAGTCCCGGGCCCGGCACCGACGTGTCAACGATCCCGGCTGCATTGGCCGTCGACTGGGCATGACGCACCCAGGTCATAGTGACGGCGTGCGCGGCCCAGGCCGGCAGTACGGCGACGAGGAAGAGCGCGGCAGTCACCATCACCGCACCCAAAGCGCTGAGAATTCTGCGAGCCACTGATCGAGAATACCCGCTGGCCAGGGGTGACTTGCCGGGGCGTCGGCGGCTGCGTAGCTTTCCCCCGCACCTGATCACTGCGACCGCCGGAGGTCTGTGGGTGCCCGAGTCGACACCAGAGTCAATGGACGTCTGTCCCGATCTGTTGATCGCCGCCGCAGTGGATGCCGGACTTACCGCCGAGGAGTTCCTTGTCGACCATGCGCGTGCCGACACGGCAATCGATTCAGCCCTGTCCGGCTGGGTCGGCCGTTCGGCCGCGGCACTGGCCGCCAGATCGGGGACCTGGGCCACCGCGACGACCACATTGTCCGCTGCGATCTGCGCCCACGGCGAGGATCTGCGTCGCAGCGCTCTGCAGTTCGCCGAGATGGACCACCGCAACGGTGCCGTGCTGACACCGCTACCCGGCGGGACTCGCTCACGGTGACGCTGACGCCGGCCGACATCGACCGCTGGGATCCCGCAGAGGTTCAGGCGGTGTCGCGCGCCGCGACCGCGCGCGCGGAGTCCGCCGACGCGGCGGCGGCCGCACTCGCGCAACTGCCTGCCCTGGCGGCGTGGACCGGAGTGGCAGGCGAGGCCGCGCGTGCGGCCATCGGGGTGACCAGGCTGGCACTGGAGGCCCACGCCCGGGAGTCGCGCGCCGTGGCTCGCGCAGCCGATGCGGCCGCGGAGGACATCGCGCGACTGAAGGCACAACTGGACCATCTCGACGCCGACACACGAGCCGGGGGTCTGATGATCGATCGGGATGCCGCCACGGTCCTGCCGGCCGGCCGATTCCACGGCACCACGGGGCAGTTCGCCGCGAAAGCCGGTCCGCTGATGGACCGCCTCCACGAGATTGTCGGCGCCGCCACCGATGTCGACGCCGAACTGGCGCGGGCCGTCGCTATGGCCGATGCGGTGTTTCCGATGCCGGAGATTCCCGTTGGCCCGACGACGGCCGCAGACACCGGTCGGTGGTGGGAATCACTGAACCCAATAGCCAGAAATCAACTGCTGGAACGCAATCCGGAGGAATTAGGCCAGCGCGACGGCATCCCGGCGACCGATCGCAGCATTGCGAACGTCAACGCGGTGACCGACGACCTCGAGCGAATCGAGCACACCGCGGCCGCCTACGGAGTTCCGGTCGAGCAGGTCCTCGCCCAACCGCATCAGTTCCAGCGGAGCCGCGACGACGTGTTGCGCTACACCCTCGCGCACCGCGTCAAGGCGGGAATGGAGTACAACCGGGCGCAGACCGGTGCCGAGATCCTGCTGCTCTGCTACCGGCCCGGCGACTTCGGCGGCCAGGGTCGGGCGACGATCGCGATCGGCGATCCCGACGATGCGGAACACACCGCGGTGCTAGTCCCCGGTACCGGCAACAGTGTGGCGAACGGCTGGTTCGTCCGCAGCGACGCCGCCGCGCACCTCTACAACGAAACCGTCGCCGCCACCACGGAGTCAGCCGGTGCGGCCGACCGCCCGGTGTCGGTGCTGGCCTGGATGGGATACGACGCCCCCGATGCCATCACCGACCCACGGATCGCGCAGACCGCACTGGCACGCCAGGGTGGCGAATTGCTCGCCGCAGATGTCAACGCGCTGACCCTCACTCGTCACGGCCCCTCGCATGTCACCGTGATTGGTCATTCCTACGGTGCCACCACGGTCGCCGACGCCGCTGCCGGCCACGGGATGCGCGCCGACGACGTAGTTCTGGTCGGAGCGCCGGGAACGGACCTGGCGCACAGCGCGGCGGATTTCGGACTTCCCGCCGGCGGACACGTCTACGTCGGCGCCGCGGCGACCGATCCGGTCACCAACCTCGCCGGCATCCCGGGACGCTTTCCCGGTACCGAACTACCACTCGGCCGTGCCGGACTCGGCGCAGACCCGGCCGCCGACGGATTCGGATCGACGAGGTTCAAATCCGAGTTCGGCGGCTGGTCCTGGGAGCCGTGGGCCGATCATGATCGTTACTTCGAGAGCGGTTCGGAGTCGTTGTTCAGCATCGCCGCCATCGCTTCCGGCCAGGGCGACGAACTGCAGGAGCACGGCATGACCGCACCACACCGGGAAAGCATCCTTGGCCCATGGGCAACCCGGCTGGGCCTGCCGAGCTGGAGCGTTCCACTGATGGATCCGGAGTTGTTGCGGCCCGCGACCACCGGGCACCATCACCCTGCGCGGAGCGCCGGTTCATGAGGATTGCGGCCGGTCAGATGATCGCCGGCGTGGTGCTCTGCGGGTGTGCAGCGATATCAGGATGCGGAGAGATCATGGCGGGAGTTCGAAATCCGATGACACCCGACGAATCCAGGAGCCAGGTGCTCGATGCCGCTCGTCAGGTCGTCTCGGCCCTGGGTATCGATGTCGTCGAAGCGTGGTTCTGGCATTCAGCCTGCAATAGCCGTGGAGACCCACCGTTCCGCGGGCAGATGCGGATCGGTTACCCCCTGGCCAGCAGTTATCGGGTATCCGCGGAACAGATCGCGGCGATGGTCGGGCTACTGCGCCGGGCCGGGTGGGACACCGACCCCAACTTCCACAGCCACGCGCCGGCGCTGCGGAAAACCGATGTGATCGTCGTCCTGCGGCCTCAAGACCCTGGCGCCTCGACCCGGGGGATCGAGGTGATCGGCGAATGTCGCGATATGACGACCACCATCGACGGCCGGGGCCCCGCTCAGCGGGTGACGGTGAACTGACTTCGCGGTCTGTTCACCGTCCGGTTGCCTGAACGTGGGGCGGAGACGCCACGCCGGTGTGATACTCGCCGCACAGCATCATGCAATCCGGGGAGCGGAAAATGAGCGAAACCATTCACACTTTCACGCCTGCGGCACTGCCCGACTCCGCCGCGGCGATTGTGATCGATCACGAACACAGCCGGACCGCGTTGAGTTCGGACGCGCTGCGGCGCGGGATCGAGGACCACCTGCGCTACTCGCTGGGCCGCCCCGACGCGCTCCTGGAGCAGCAGCACTACTATCACGCTCTGGCCTTGGCGGTGCGCGACCGCATGCAGGACCGGTGGGTGAAGACCACCGAGACCTACCTGCGGGAGTCCTCGAAGGTGGCGTGTTACCTGTCGGCGGAGTTTCTGCTCGGGCCACACCTGGGCAACAACCTGCTCAACCTGGACGTCGAGGACGAGGCGCGGGCCGCCCTAGCCGCGCTGGGCCAGGACTTAGACGAGGTGCTCGCCTGCGAACAGGAGCCGGGCCTGGGCAATGGAGGCCTCGGCCGGCTCGCGGCGTGCTACTTGGAATCGCTGGCCACGCTGGAGCGGCCGGCCATCGGTTACGGCATTCGCTACGAATTCGGCATCTTCGACCAGGAGATTCACGACGGCTGGCAGGTCGAAACCACCGACAACTGGCTGGACGACGGCAACCCGTGGGAGATCGCCAAGCCGGAGGTCAATTACCGAGTGGGGTGGGGCGGTCACACCGAGTATTACCGCGACGATGACGGCGTCGAACGGGTGCGCTGGGTCCCGGAACGGTCGATCAAGGGCGTGTACTACGGAACCCCTATTCAGGGCTACGGCGTGAACACCTGCAACACCCTGACGCTGTGGAGTGCTCGCGCGATGAAAGAACTCGCCCTCGATGCCTTCAACGCCGGGGACTACTACCGCGCCGTCGAGGACGAAGTGGCCGCCGAGACGGTCACCAAGGTGCTCTACCCCAACGACGAACCTGAGGTCGGAAAGCAGTTGCGGCTGCTTCAGCAGTATTTCTTCGTGTCGTGCTCGCTGCAGGACATTTTGCGCCTCATCGAGGACCTCGCGGGCAGCCATGTGCGAACGCTTCCCGATCGGGTGGCCGTCCAACTCAACGACACCCACCCCTCGATCGCCGTCGCCGAACTAATGCGACTGCTGATGGACGACCGCGGGCTGGGTTGGGACGAGTCCTGGCAGATCACGGTGGCAACCATGGGCTACACCAACCACACCCTGCTGCCCGAGGCGTTGGAGACCTGGCCGCTGGCGATGTTCCAGCGATTCCTGCCGCGACACCTGGAGATCATCTACGAGATCAACCGTCACTTCCTCGACGAGGTGCGCACCCGCTTCCCCGGTGATGAGGCGCGGGTGCGTCGGATGTCGATCATCGGCGAGGACGGCAACAAGAACGTCCGCATGGCTCACCTGGCCACCGTCGGCAGCCACGCCGTCAACGGGGTCGCGGCGATGCATTCCGAACTGGTGAAGACCACAATTCTCAAGGACTTCTACGAGATGTGGC
>CAIWCQ010000105.1 GCA_903911165.1 uncultured Actinomycetes bacterium
TCCGCGCCGAACAGGCACGGGGTTGCCGTGGCTCCCGACCGCACCGACGCCTCCGCTGCCCCGCCACCAGCATGCCGCCCAAGGGCTGACGTCAACCAGTCCTGTTCGACGTGTTGACGCCGTCAACAACTCGCACGTTCTCCCAGGTGTTTTCGCGTCGCCTGGCGTACCTTCAGGTCGTCTGATCTCGCATTTTCCCAGTTCAGTGCGTTTCCTAGAGCGGGTTCGATTCCCGGCGGCCCTAGGGTGGAACAGGGCAGGGGGTCGAAACCCAGGTCAACGGCGCTGACGACCAAGGGAAATCATCAGGGCTCCAACCGCCACGGGCCGCTGAAGTCGCCTCAACCGGCCTCCCGCGTGCCCACAATCTGCCCACAACTCACTCGCAGTTACACATAAATGCCGTGATCTCCGGTGATGAATATTCGCACTTCAGCCCGTGTATGGTCGCTTGACCACGACACGATGGAGGTTTCAAATCCCTCCGCCACCGCCATCTTCACCCGGCCGTTCTGCCTCCTTCGCGCGACGACGCGGGACGACGCGGGACGACACTGCCGGACTAACATCGCTGGGTGCGGCAGCAAGAACAGGTCACCGGCTCAGCTGCCGTTATGGCAACGCTGGCCATGGGCCTGGGTAGCGCCGTCGTCCTGGGTGATCTGAGAATCCTCTCGGCGAACATCTCCCTCATTCGCACCGGCCTGCAGTTGTCCAACAGCATGGCCATCATCGTGTCGTCGCTGGCCACCCTGACCCTGGCCGCCTCGGTGTTGGGGGCCGGCGTGCTGGGCGACCGGTACGGGATGAGACGAATGTTCCTAGTCGGCGCATCCGGCGCGGTGGTGTTCGGGCTGCTCGGGGCCGTCGCGCCCAACGTCGTCGTGCTGTTGATCGCCCGGGCCGGGATCGGGGTGGCGGGCGCGTTTGTGAGCGCCCTGTCGCTGGGCATTATGAACGCGGTCTTCCCGCCCGACAGGCGCGCGATCGCGATCGCATGGTTTCTCGCCGTGATCTATGTCCTCGGTGTGCTTCCGGGAACGGCGGGTGGGCTGCTGGCCGAACGCCTCGGATGGCGCGCCGGAGCGCTCGTCACACCCGTCCTGGCGATCATTGTTGTGGCGATCACCGTGCGTTACGTGCCGGAGACGCACCGTTCGCACCGCGGCATCGACGTTCTCGGACTGCTACTGGTGGCCGTCGCACTCGTGGGCGTGATGTACGGCACGGCCCAGTTGAACAGCGGAGTGCACCCCGGCGCCATCGCACCACTGCTTGTCGGGATCATCGCGGGCACCGCGTTCCTGTGGTGGGAATCGCGCAGCGACCATCCAGCGCTGGATCTGGGGATCTTCCGATCGCGCAGGTTCACCGCCGCGGTGACCGCGGGCGCCGCCAACAATCTGGTGCAGGGCGGATCCGGGATCATGATCATCTTCTACCTGGTGGTCATCCGTGATCAACCGACCTGGATCGTCGCCGTCCTGATGATCCCGGCAACGTTGTTGTCCGCCTTGGCCGCCCTCGGCGCCGGCCGGGTCGCGGCCCGGATCGGGGACTGCGCCGTCCTCGTGGCGGGCCTGTCGGTTCTGGCAGTAAGCCTACTGTTGCGACTGTTGTTTGGGCTGGACACCCCGATCGTCGCAGTCGGGGCCGTGATGGCGCTGATGATGGTCGGCGGCGCGATCGTGCAGACACCGCAGACGACGGTGATGATGTCCAGTGCGCCGCCGGAACTTGGCGGCGTGGTCTCGGCAGTCAAAGCCGCGGTGGGGTCAAGCTTCAACGGTTTGGGTTCGTCGCTGTTCGCAATGGTCGCGATCGCCGCGTCCTACCTCGACCTCGGTACGGACCTGGCGGGCACCGGTATCACCGCCGAACAGGCAGGTGCGCTCCTGAGTGCCGGGGATTCCGCGCCGATCGGCCCGGCACTGGACCCGGCCCGCACGCAGTGGGTGATCTCCGAGGCGACCTCCAGTGTGCTCGAGGCGGCGGACGCGATGAATGTGCTGATGGCACTGATTGCCCTGGGTGCCGCCGCGGCCGTGCTGGTTCTGTTTCGGCGCACATCACCGCATTGACGTGGCAGACCCCCGCAGCTATGGTTAGGAGCAACCTCAGCAAAATTTCAGCTATTCGCGGTCACGGGAGTAATCGATGTCGGTCAAGCGGTCGGGTGCGCGCGCTGGAGCAGCAGCTTTCGCCGTCGGCCTTGCACTTTCCTCGGCACCCGGCGCGGGGATCGCTGCCGCAGCCCCCAGCGAAGACGACTCCTCGTCGGTGTCGGCGCCGAAGTCGGGTGGTCCAGCAAACCCAACGAGAGCGTCGGGATCCGGTGATGCGGAGCAGTCACCGGCACCCGGCAGGCGGGCTACGCGGCGGGGCCTGAGCCCGGCGACGGACCCGGCCGCGAGCGCCGAGCCGATTAGCGTGCGGCGCGCCGGTCCGGCCGATTCCGATCCCACACCCAAACCCGCGACGGTCGGCAGCCAGCTTCAGCAGGTTTCGCCAGCCGCCGCGAGCAGTCCCGTCGGCCCGGGAAACCTTCCGTCGGTGTTCACGCCGTCGCTTCCGGCACTCACCCCGGCAGCCGCGATCGCTTCCGCGCTTCCCGCCCGCACACCGGCCCGGGCTGTGCGTGCCACGCGCACCGCGCAGGCCGCCACGGTCCGGCCCGCGGCCGACCCGGCGTTGGCGATGGGCACGATGCTCGCCGGGTTCCTCACCTCGTCCACCAACTGGGTCTCCGGGTTGCCGGCCAATCCGGTCAGTGACTTGCTCGAAGGCGCACTGCTGCTGGTCCGCCGGACGCTGATCAATCTGTTCCCCGAGCTGAATCCCGGACAGACAACCGGCCAGGGCGCAACCACGGCCACCGGCGCGTACTACACCGACGCGGAATTGCGCGACTATCTGCTGGGCCTGGCCATGCAGCAGTACGGCAGCCTCTTCGGTCAGACCGTCCCGGTGTACGGCAACGGCGGACCGTGGCCGGACTACTACTACCTCAAGATGGACGGTGTCCTCCCCAGCACTGGGACCACCTCGGGAACCAACACTCAGGTCAACGGTGTCGACGAGGCAGACTTCGTCGAAACCGACGGCCAGTACCTCTACGTTGCCCACAACGGGCAGTTGCAGATCGTCGGCGCCGACCTGACAGTCGCCTACCAGACGTCGCTGTCCGGAAACGTCGTCGGCCAGTTCCTGGCAGGTGACCGGCTGACGGTGATCACCCAATCGGGCTACAGCTGGTACGGCCCCATGGTGCGGATGGCCTGGGGCCCGTGGTGGGCGATCGACCCGCAGACCACGGTGACGGTGTACGACGTCACCGATCGAACCGCGCCGACGGTGGTGACGCAGACGATGTTCGACGGTCGCTACCAGGAGGCGCGGTCCGTCGACGGTGTGGTGTACCTGGTGCTGCAGCGGGGATTGGATCTGCCGGCGCCGAGCTACACCGATACCCCGGTCACGCCGGATACTTCTGAGCCTGTCGACGGCCAGGCCGACCTCCTCATGAAGCCGGGGCGCTGGGAACCCACCATCACCGCCTACCGGACCTATGAGACCTGGGACCAGTACGTTGCGCGGGTGGGCGATGAGATTGTGGGACTGTCCCTGCCGCACGCCTACAGCGTTGATGCCGAAGGGAATTCGGTAGACCTCGGCGTCGTCGCCGGTGCAACCGACATCGTGCGCCCGCATACCGGAGGCGCGCAGTCGGTGCTGACACTGGTGTCGGTGGACTCGTCCTCGTCGGGTTCGGCCTTCGCCGACAGCGTGGGCGCCATGGTGGCCTCCGGGAACAACACCGTCTACATGACCCAGGGCGCAATGTACGTGGGCACCCAGGAGTACCAGTACACCGATACCGGGTCGTCCGACAACACCCGCATCGACCGGTTCGTCATTGCCGGCACGCAGGTCGCATGGCAGGCCAGTGGTGTGGTCTCCGGCACCCTGCTCAATCAGTTCGCGATGGAAGAACACGACGGCTACCTCAATGTCGCGACGCACACCAACGCTTCCCAGTTGATCAACGGCACCTGGACCACTCGGAACGACAACGGTGTCTACGTGCTCGACACCGCCGGTGACACCCTCGACGTGGTAGGGAGCCTCACCGGTTTGGCGCCGGGCGAGCATCTGTATGCGGCCCGGTTCGTCGGGGACACCGCATACCTGGTCACCTTCTTGCAAACCGATCCGTTGTTCGCCATCGATCTCAGTGATCCGACTGCCCCCACCCTGCTGGGCGAACTGATCATTCCGGGCTTCTCCAACTACCTGCAGTCCGTGGGTGAGGGTCTGCTGCTGGGCATCGGTCAGGAGCGCGAGGCCGGCAGTTGGAACACCAACGTGCACGCCACGCTGTTCGACGTGAGTGATCCGACGAAGCTCACCGAGATCACCCGGCAGTTCCTGACCGAAAACACCCAGTGGTCGTCCTCGGATGCGCAGTTCGACCACCACGCACTGCTCTACTCCGCCGAGGACGGGCTACTTGTCGTGCCGGTCTACGCCAGCGGCTACGACCCGCAGACCGGTGTCTACCGGTCCGAGCAACTACTGAAGGTCATGCGCGTCACCGCGAGCGGGATCGAAGTGCTCGGCGAGATCCGCACCGATCAGTCGGTGTTCCGGACCGTGCGCATCGGCGACGTGCTCTACGCGATCTCCGACACGTCGGTGACGGCCTACAACATCAGCGACCTCACCCAGATAGGCAGTAGCGCCGCGCCGGCCTTGGTCTAACCTCAAGGGGGAACGAGGGGGTCGACGGGTGGAACTGATAGCCCCGCTGGATCTGATGTTCCTGCTCAGCGAATCACGCGAACATCCGATGCACGTCGCCGGGCTGCAGGTCTTCGAGCCGCCGGAGGGCGCCGGACCCGAGTACGTCCGGGACATTTATCAGGATCTGGTCGTGCGCGACGATGTCAGCCGGACCTTTCGGAAGCACCCCGCCGAACTCCTGGGCGGCGTCGCCAACCTCACCTGGGCCTTCGACCGCGATCTCGACTTGGAGTACCACCTGCGGCGCTCGGCGCTGCCGTCGCCCGGCCGGGTCCGCGAACTGCTTGAGTTGACCTCGCGGTTGCACGGAACGCTGCTCGACCGTCACCGTCCGCTGTGGGAAACCCACCTCGTCGAAGGCCTCAACGACGGCCGCTTCGCGGTCTACACCAAGATTCATCACGCCCTCGTCGATGGTGTCAGCGCCATGCTGGCGATGCGACGGGCCTTGTCCGCCGACCCGCAGAACCGCGACATGCGAGTTACCTGGGGCACCAATGAGCGCCCGCGGGCTGACGCTAGCCCGGGTTCATCCCTGCTCGGCGATCTCGCGCAGCTCGGCCGGTCGGCTGTCGGCTTCGGCCCGTCGGTGCTCAACCTCGCCCGCAGAGGCTTCATGGAGCAGCAGTTGACGCTGCCGTTCGGCGCACCGAGGACCATCTTGAACGTTCCGATCGGCGGCGCGCGGCGCTGCGCGGCGCAGTCCTGGCCGATGGAACGAGTGATGGCGATCAAGAAAGCCGCCGGCGTCACCGTCAACGACGTCGTCTTGGCCATGTGCGGCGGGGCGCTGCGGGCGTACCTGATCGAGCAGAATGCGCTCCCCGATAAACCGTTGATCGCGATGGTGCCGGTGAGTCTTCGCGACGACGCCAACTCCGGTGGCGGTAACCAGGTGGGAGCGTTGCTTGCCAGTCTTGCCACCGATCTGACTGATCCGGCGAAGCGACTTGAGTCGGTGAGCGCCTCAATGCGCAGCAACAAAGAGGTATTCGCGCAGCTACCCAAAGCGCAACGAATGGCACTGTCGGTCTTCAACGTCGCGCCACTGCTGCTGGGCGCCGTCTCGCCCGCGCTGGGGGCGGCCGCTCCACCATTCAACCTGGTGATTTCGAATGTGCCTGGTTCGCGGGATCCGTTGTACTGGAACGGCGCTCGGCTGGATGGCAACTACCCGTTCTCGATCGCACTGGACGGCCAGGCGCTCAACATCACACTGTCCAACAATGCCGACAACCTCGACTTCGGTCTGGTCGGGTGCCGACGCAGCGTGCCGAGCCTGCAACGTCTGCTCGGTCACCTTGAAGATTCACTGACCGATCTCGAGAGCGCAATGGGAACAGTGCCTAAGAAACCGGCCGCCAAGAAACCAGCGGCGCCCCGTCGCGGCCCCACCTCGTCACCCAAGCTCGCCCGCTGAAAAGTGACCGAGCGTTCGTTCTTCACCGTCGAGGCTGACATGCCGGGTGCCCGCGGACGCAGTGGGGTCATCCACACCCCGCACGGAGATATCCGCACGCCGGCATTTGTCGCGGTCGGCACCAAGGCGACGGTTAAAGCGGTGCTGCCCGAGACCATGCGCGAACTCGGCGCCCAGGCGGTGCTGGCCAACGCCTACCACCTGTACCTGCAGCCGGGCCCGGACATCGTCGCCGAGGCCGGTGGGCTGGGGCGGTTCATGAACTGGGCGGGACCGACGTTCACCGATAGCGGCGGATTCCAGATCATGTCGCTGGGCTCGGGGTTCCGCAAGGTCCTCATGGCGGACGTCGACCGGGAGCAGGCGGACAACCTGGTCTCCAAGGGCAAGCAGCGCCTGTCCCACGTCGACGACGACGGTGTCACCTTCATCAGCCACCTCGACGGTTCCACTCACCGGTTCACCCCGGAGGTGTCCATCGGAATCCAGCACCA
>CAIWCQ010000106.1 GCA_903911165.1 uncultured Actinomycetes bacterium
ATCTCCCTACACAAAAATATAGGATACCAAAAATAAGACCCATAGTCGCGACTTCGACCGCCGAGACGTCGACATGAGTTTGAACCTTGAAAACGACGGCCTCGTTGGCCTCCGAAACGACGACCTCGATTGTGACGGCCTCGCCATGGTCGTCGATGACAATTGCGAGTTCGACTTTGAAGGCAAATCATACCGGTCGTACACGGATTACGTCCAAGCCAAGCAAAGTCGGACCGCCAGTATCTTCGCCGATTCCGGCATGCTTGCACGGTTCGCCGCGGAGTCTGCCGGGCTGAACCCCGATGACACTGCGGCGTCACAGTGGATAAACCGGGTCACCCTGTCGTTGTTGTTCTGGCCCGGTCAGGACGAAGCGGCAGAGACTCTCATGCTGAGGTCTTTCGTCTCACCGGCATTTTGCGATCAGACCTGAGCGGACTCCGATCTGGCAGCAGTGGTCGCGACAGCGATCGCACCGGTAGATTGGGTTGATCGAACACCTAGTGCCAGGAGCGAGTCGATGACCGATCAGGATCCCAACCTCTACGGGCAGCCTTCCGGGTTCCCCCCGCCCCCAAACCCGATGGGCACGGGATATCCCCCGCCGCCACCCTCGGGATATCCCCCTCCCTCGGGGTATCCGCCACCCAGTTATCCGCCACCACCGGCCGGCTACCTTCCGCCGCCGCCGAGCCCCTATGGCGCCCCCGGCGGGTATCCGTCGGGTCCGCCGGCAGCGTGGGGCGGGCACCCCGGCGGTCTGGGTGCCCGATGGGGCGCACGCCTCATCGACGGTCTCCTGCTGGGCATCATCGCGTTCTTCCTGTCCTTCTTCTTCGATGACAGCAGTCGCATCCTGGTCACCGGCCTGTTCACCGGATTGCTGACCTTTGCCTACTTCGTCGCGATGGAAGTCACCCAGGGCCGGACCCTCGGCAAGATGGCGCTGGGCCTGACCGTGCGCGGACCGGGCGGAGCACCGAAGCCGGACTTCAAGCAGTCGGCTATTCGCAACGCCTTCACACTGCTGCCGATCGTGCCCTTCATCGGTGGCCTGCTGGGCGTGATCGCGATCGTCTTGATCGCCGTGACGATCAACAGCAGCCCGACCAAACAGGGCAAGCATGATGAATTGGCCGGCGGAACGCAGGTCATCAAGTCATAGTCGATGCGCTGGCTGGTTATCCGATCAGCCCGCCTCCGCTACCCCGCCCGGTTCTGTTCGACCAACACTGGGGTGAGCTGACGTTCGTGCACTGGCCGGTGCGGCCGGCCGACGTCGCCCACCTCTTTCCGCGAGGTACCCGACCGGACGTTTTCGCCGACGGCATGACCTATGCCGCACTGGTGCCGTTTCAGATGAGCCGCACCAGGGTGGGACCAAGCCCGACGGTGCCCTACTTCGGTACCTTTGCCGAAACAAATATCCGGCTGTACTCGGTGGATGACCACGGACGCCACGGCGTGCTATTCCTGTCGCTGGAAACATCGCGTCTGGCAGTGGTTCCCGCGGTGCGAATCGCGATGGGCATTCCCTACACCTGGGCGTGGATGCGGATCACCCGATCAGCCGATCGGATCGGCTATGAGAGCCTACGACGCTGGCCTCAGCGCGGCCTGCTCAGCCGGTTGACAATCAGTCCCGGCGGACCAGTGGAACCGACAGCGCTGGAAATCTGGTTGACCGCCCGCTGGGGAGCGCACACCCGCAAAGCCGGTCGGACCTGGTGGGTGCCCAATGAACACGAACCGTGGCCCCTGCATTCGGCGACGATCTTTGAACTCACCGATGAGTTGCTCGCGGCCAGCGGCGTGCGGCCGGCCGGAGAACCATTGCGCGCGTTGTACTCCCCGGGGGTCCGCACCCGGTTCGGACGCCCCACCATCGTCAGGTGATGGCCGGCAACCCATCGAGCGCGCCGGTGTCGAGCACATGGCTGCTGTGGCGATCCAGCATGGTCAGAAACATTTCGTCGCCGCGATCGGTGCGTGCCACCAGCATCGAGGACACGATCGACATCATCACCCCGAAGAAGCTCTGTCGGCGCACACCGTCGCGGACCTCAGTGAGCGTGAGCGGCGGATTCGGCCCCAGTCCGTCGTGGTAGGCCTGCAGCAGTTCGTCGTAGTGTGCCCGGCGATCATCGACGTGTAGCGCGCAGCCGATGAAGTAGGCGACGTCGGTCACCGCCGGTCCCCAGGTGACGGTCTGCCAGTCCACCACTGTGAGGTCGCGTAGCGATCCGGGTCGGCCGAAAAGCATGTTGTCCAAGCGGTAATCGCCGTGGACGAGTCCCATGATCCGGGCGGATTCCTCAGCGGCGTAGGCGTCGAAGCTGTTGACCAGGCGCTCGCAGACCTCTCGTTGCGAGTCGGTGATCGCCTCGCCGTAACGATCCGCGAACCCGGCATACAACGCGGTGATCAACGCCTGGTTCACCGGCGTCTCCCGATTGAGCCACTCGGCGTCAGCAAGAGTCGCGCTGCCGATCAGTGGCGCGTGCAGACGGCCGAGTTGGGTCAACGCGAGGGTGGCGTCGGCGATGGTGGCGCCGCGGATCTCGTCGCCGACCTCCGCCGGGGTGGCGTCATCGAGTAGCAGCGTGAAGAAGCCTGTCTGCGGCTCATACGCGGTCTGATAGCAGTGCGCGATTGGCCCATCGGGTCGATCACTCAGGCCCGGGGCAACCTCGGAGTAGAACCGCACCTCGCGCTCGTAGAGCCCAAGTGCGAGTCCGGTCCCCCGGCTCACCGGATCAGTCGCGGCGACTTTGAGGACCACCGAGGCCGGGCCCTGCTGTCCCGCCGCGTAACTAAGGACGACCCGGTAGCACTCGCTCATCTGCCCGGTGCCGATTCGCTCGACGGTAAAACCGCTGACCTGTCCATCACCGATCGCTCCGCTCAGCCACTCCGCCGAGAGATCATCGGGCCCTTCGATCACCGGGATCGCCGCGCCTATCGGTCCGCGAGCGAGAAGTCCACCCAGGCCTCGCGACGGTGCGGATGCGGGTCGTATTCCACGTGGGTATGGCGGTCGAATACAAGTACCGGACGCTCGGTGTGGTTGTACATCGGCCAGTCATTGCCGGGCACCCCGGTGTGGGCGAACTCATTCCAGCGGGACTGGACCTGATGGCTGACCTTGACCGCCACCCGCTGGTCCACGCCGGCGGTCAGCACCGCGCCCACCCGCGACCGGTAAATGCCGAACACCGCGAGCAGTTCGGTCGCGTGGGTGGCACCGAAGCCGGTCCAGTGCAATGTTCGCGGCGCGAAGTCGTAGCGATAGACGAAGGTGGGCGCGAGCTTGGCGTGCGCTTCGGCGATCTGCCAGGCCGCCGTGTTGAAGATCATGTCGCCGCCGAATTGCACGCAGGCATCCGGGTGCGGATAGTGCGGATAGCCGGCCAGGACGCGTTCGCGCACGCCCGGCGAGGTGTGTTCCAGCATCCTTTCGATCGCGTGCTCCGTGGTCGGCAGCAGCTTGAGGAAACGGGTGAACAATCTGCCCTCGTCGGCGTTCGTTCCGACGATCAGTGGGATCTTCTGGGCGACGCCTGCTCTCATCGCCTCAAGCGGGTCAAGTGGGAGATATTCCTCGCCGCACGTGGGCCCGACCGGAGCGGCGCCCATCATGACCATGGTGCTGTTGTTCATCACCTCGTCCATGGCGTGCACGAGGTCGGCCGGACGTGCCCGCAGCAGGGCCGCGGCGGCGTTGTCCCGGGGCACCCCGAGTTGGTCGACGAACCGGCCCGCGAACTCAGCGGCAACTTCGGTCGTACTCACCATGCCCGAGGCGGGACTCTCCGCGATCGCTTGGGCGAAAAGGCCTTTCGCGTCAGGAACGGCTAGAAGTGTGCTCACCGCGTGCGCTCCAGCGCTTTCGCCGAAAATCGTCACGCTGTCCGGGTCGCCGCCGAACATCGCGATGTTGTCCCGCACCCATCGCAGCGCCATCACGATGTCGCGCAGGAAAAGATTGTCGTCGATCGGGCTGGTCGGCGTTGCCAGCGAAGACAGATCCAGACAACCCAGTGCGCCAAGTCGGTAGTTGACCGACACGTACACACACCCGCGGCGGACCAGCGACGCTCCGTCATAGATCGGCGTGGCCGCACTGCCCAGGATGTAACCACCGCCGTGAATGAAGAACATCACCGGCAAAGGTTCGCCGTCCGGTGCGGGGCCCGACCATTTCGGGGTGACGACGTTGAGGGTGAGGCAGTCCTCGCTCATCGGTTGATATTTACCCGGCGAAACCATCGTGTAGCGGCGCTGCTGGTGCGCGCAACTACCGAAGCTGTGACAGGGCAGCACGCCGGCCCAGGCCTGCGGAGGTTGCGGCGCGCGAAACCGCAGTGGGCCGACGGGCGGTCGCGCGTAGGGAATCGAACGCCACCGGTTGACCCCGTCGAGGGTGAAGCCCTCGACCACCCCGCCGGTGGTGGTAACTCGGACGATGTCCTCATGCATGGCACCGACGGTAGCGAACCCCGCCACCACCGACGCGCCTGGCAGGGCAGAACCGTGCGGGCGGCTAGCCTGGCGACATGCGGATCGCCATGCTGCTCGCCGCGTCGGTGCTGCTGGCAGGATGTTCCCAGCTGTCGGGGACCGAGCAGCGCGCAACCCAACTGACGCCGATTACGCCGTCGCGCGCCGCTGGATCGCCCCCAAACTCCACGAGTTCGGCGCAGACGTCGTCGGTGCCGGAACTCCGGGCACCGGCGCCGGAACCCGGCGCACCGATCGACGAGGCGATCCGCTGGGTCGAGGCGGCCGGACCGGTCGATAGCGCGGAGTACCGGGTCGCTTTGCGGGGCGGCGTCAGCACTGCACTCGGTGATGATGTCGCGTTCACCACACCGTCGGGCACCAGTTGCATGACCGATGTCCGGCACGGCTCACCGGCGTTGGCGTGCCTGGTGGATCTGGCCGATCCGCCTCGACAGCCCCCTGATGTCTACGGCGCCTGGAAAGGCGGCTGGGTGGACTTCGACGGCACCACCGTGCAGGTGGGCTCCGCCCACGGCGACCCAGGGCGGTTCGGTGCCGGTCAGGGGCTGCCCCTGGCGGCGGCCAGATCACTATCCTTCGGTGACTTCCGTTGCCGCACGGACACAACGTCACTGGTGTGTGTCAATTACGCGCGCCAGAGCGGGGTTTACTACAGCGACGCCGGCATCGATACCTACGGCTGCACCCGGGCGACCACTCCGCCGCCCGGTATCGGCACGCTCTTTGAATGCTGATCCGGGCGTCGCTGATTCAGCGCCAGCCGTCGGCCGCCTGAACGGCCCGCATCAACTCCTCGCACAACTTTTTGAGGTCGGCGGCCGCCGCCCCCTCGTCGACGGCGGTGGCGACGTCCTCGGCCGCGCAGCGCACCTGGTAGACCCGGTCGGAGAACTCCGCGGCCTCGGTGACGGACAGCACCACCGCATCAGCCGGCACCGGGGTTCCCTTGACCATGGAACGCTGCTCATAGGCCCGCTGGCGGCAGGATTGTCGGCAGTATTGCCGTCGCCGGCCCAGTCCGAGATCGGCCACCTCACGACCGCACCAGCGGCACGGCTGTGGGCGGGTGCGACGCGTCACGTGCTGAGACTAAACCGGGCACCCCCGCGGGCCGGTAGGATGGGACCAGTCGGCAACCGCGCCGCTTCGGTCTTGCGGTACGGAATCCGGCCTGAATACGAGGAGAATCGACGATGGCTGATCGTGTGCTGAGAGGCAGTCGGCTCGGGGCTGTGAGCTACGAGACCGACCGTAACCACGACCTGGCACCGCGTCAGGTCGCGCGGTACCGCACCGAGAACGGCGAGGAGTTCGACGTTCCGTTCGCCGACGATGCCGAAATCCCCGGTAACTGGCAGTGCCGCAACGGTCTTGAAGGAACCCTCATCGAGGGCAACCTGCCCGAGCCCAAGAAGGTCAAGCCGCCCCGGACGCACTGGGACATGCTGTTGGAGCGTCGCTCGATCGAGGAATTGGACGAATTGCTCAAAGAGCGGCTCGACCTGATCAAAACCAAGCGCCGCGGGTAGTTAACGGCCCGCGCCGCGGGCCCGGTCCAGCCGACCACCGACGCCCCACCGGGCCACCTTGGTCATCGCTTCGCGAATATTGGAACCACTCATCTTCGACACGCCGAGTTCGCGCTCGGTGAATGTGATGGGCACCTCAACCACGGTGAATCCGCTGTTGATCGTTCGCCAGGTCAAGTCGATCTGGAAGCAGTACCCCTTGGAGTCGACGGTGGCCAGGTCCAGCTTTTCCAGCGCCTCGCGCCGGTATGCCCGATAGCCGGCAGTGATGTCATGAATTCCGACGCCCAGCAGTAGCCGCGAGTAGGTATTGGCTGTTTTAGACAGCACCAGCCGGCGCCACGGCCAGTTCCGGACCGTCCCACCTGCGACGTAGCGGGATCCGATCGCCAGGTCAGCGCCGTTGTCGAGAGCGTCGAGCAGCCGGTAGAGCTGTTCGGGGGCGTGGCTCCCGTCGGCGTCCATCTCCACCAGGACGCTGTACTTGCGGGCCAGTCCCCAGTCGAATCCGGCCAGGTAGGCCGCACCGAGACCATCCTTGGCCCTGCGATGCAGGACATGGATCCGGTCCGGGTCGGCCAGCGCCAGTTCGTCGGCGAGTTCGCCGGTGCCGTCCGGACTGGAATCATCGACGACGAGGACGTGCACGTCGGGCCTGGCCTTGTGCACCCGGCCCACGATCAGGGGCAGATTCTCGAGTTCGTTGTAGGTCGGGATGATCACCAGGGTCCCCTTGGCGGAGATCCCGGGGGGCGTTTCAGCGGCCCTTTTGGCCCGGCTCCTGCCCTGGGTGCTCATGCGACTCCTCTGTCGGGACGCTCGGTCCGGCGCCGGTTGCGCCACTGGCGCATGAATCCTCCATTCTGCAGTATCGCGGCGCCGATGGCCGCGACCGCGATGGCCACCAGTAACCACTGCAGTGGCTCAGCCCAGCGGGTACCCGGAGTCTGGGTGGCCCGCAGACCGACCTCGACGTCGAGATAGGCGGGCCTGAAGAAGGCGGTCCGGGCCATTTCCCGGCCATCGGGGGCGATTGCGGCACTGATACCGGTGGTTCCCGCGACGATCAGGTAGCGACCGTGTTCGACGGCCCTGAGTTTCGCGAACGCCAACTGCTGTTCGCTCATGGCTTGATCAAACGTGGCGTTATTGGTGGGCACCGTCAGCAACTGGGCGCCGTTGCGCACCGACTGGCGCAGCGCGCGGTCGAAGATGACCTCCCAACAGGTGGCAACCCCGACGGGCACGCCTGCGGGGCGGACCACGCCACTGCCGCTGCCCGCGACGAAGTATCCCGCGCGATCGGCCCACGACGACAGCCGACGGAAGAAGGACCGCCACGGCAGATATTCACCGAACGGTTGCACGATCTGTTTGTCATGGCGTTCGCCGGGGCCGGTGTCGGGGTCCCACACGATTACCGTGTTGGACGCGGCGGGGTTGTCCTGCGTCGACTCCGGTCGGGCGACGACCGCCCCGACCATGATCGGCACTCCGATGGCTCGCGCGGCGACGGTGATCTGCTCGGCGGCATCGGCATTGGTCAAAGGGTCGATATCGGAGGAGTTCTCCGGCCAGATCACGAACTTCGGTTGCGGCACTCTGCCGGCACGGACATCGTCGGCGAGTTGCAATGTCTGGCGGACGTGGTTGTCCAAAACGGCACGACGTTGAGCGTTGAATTCCAGACCAAGCCGCGGCACGTTGCCCTGAACCGCCGCAACAACGATCCTTGGTTCGCCCGCCACCGGCATGCCCGCGCGGCGCATCCCGGGAGCGGCGACCGCGGTGACGAGCAGTACCGCGCAGATACCGGCGGCGGGGACGATGAACCTGGCAGCTTCCGGGCCTTGGGCTTCGCCGCGGCGAAATCGCCCCGCGATCGCGGGCAGCAGGGCACACAGCGAGGTGCCCAGCAACGCGATCGCGAACGATACCAGCGGTGCGCCACCGAAGTGTGCCAGCGCCAGGAAGGGGCCATCGGCCTGGCTGAAAGCCGTTACGCCCCAGGGGAATCCGCCGAACGGCACACTTGATTTGAGCCATTCCTGCAGCGACCACACCGCGGCCAGCCACAACGGCCAACCGGGCAGACGGGCCACCAGAACCGCACACCCACCGAACACCGCCGGGAAACAGGCCTCCAGCACCGACAGCGCGATCCACGGCGCCGAGCCGACGAGGCCGCTGATCCACGGCAGCAACGGCAGGTAGAACGCGAGGCCGAAAAGGAGTCCGTACCCGAAACCGCCCACCATGGTGGTTTTCGGATGAACCACCACCCAGGTCAGCAGGGCCAGCGCCGGCACCGCCGCCCACCACCACCCAACCGGTGGGAAGCTCACGCACATCAGTAGACCGGCCAGTACAGCCATAGCTGACCGGAGCGCCCGGCTACCCATGCAGCACCGTGCCGCGGTGGACACTTTGGCGGCAATGCGGCAGCGGATCGCCGGGATCCAGGCGTGGCAGGGCGGGAACCCGAGACCGGGGATCGGTGGACCAGCGCTGCACGGTGTCGGCGGGGGCGCTGACGTCGACCTCGCCGGTCTCCCACACCGCATAGGACGCGGGGGCGCCCGGGACGAGCGTTCCGGTGACACCGTCGCGCACGCCACCGGCCCGCCACGCCCCGCGGGTGGCGGCGGCGAATGCGGCCCGCACTGAGATACCACTACCCGGGGTGCGGTGCTGGCTCGCCGCCCGCACCGCGGACCAGGGGTTCATGGCGGTCACCGGGGCATCAGAGCCTAGAGCCAACGGCACGCCCGCCGACGCCAACAGCGCCAGCGGGTTGAGTCCTGCGGCCCGGCCGGCGCCCAGTCGGCGGGCATACATGCCATCCTCGCCGCCCCACAACGCGTCGAAACCCGGCTGCACGCTGGCGGTGATGCCCCAGGCGCCAAGCTTGGCTGCCTGGTCCGCCGACACCATCTCGAGGTGCTCGAGCCGATGACCGCAGCGCGCCACCGCGGGGATACCGAACCTGGCGACTGTGCGCTCAAGCGCGTCGACCACTGCCGTTACTGCCGCGTCGCCGATCACATGGAATCCGGCGGTGATGTCGGCCTCGGTGCAGGCGAACAGATGCTCGGCGATCCCGTCGGTATCGAGATAGCGGCTCCCGGTACACCCGGGCTCGTCGGCATAGGGAGCGCATAGCCACGCCGTGCGCGAACCGAGTGCGCCATCGACGAACAAATCCCCGGCCAGACCGCGGGCGCCGGTGGTCTCCATCAGGGCGCGGGCCTGGGCCGCGCTCGATACCGCCTCGCCCCAATACCCCACCACCTCCACGCCGTGGCCGCCGGCGCGCAACTCGTCCCAGTCCTCAACTCCACCGATATCGGGGCCGGCACACTCGTGGACGGCCACGATGCCCGCCGCAGCAGCGGAATCCAGGGCGGCACGGCGCGCGTCCGCACGCTGCCCAGCGGTGAGCAGCCCGCGGGCCGAGGCCCGCAACAGGTGATGGGCTTGAGCCGATAGCGGCAGTTGCGGATCGAACCCGGTGACCGCCGAAAGATCGGAGACCATGTTGCGCAACCCTGTTGAGGCGAGAGCCGAGTGCACATCGACGCGGGACAGATATGCCGGAAGGCGTCCTACGGCAGCGTCGATATCGGCGGTGGTGAGCGTCTGGCCTACAGGCCATGCGGTGTCATCCCAGCCATGTCCCCAGACCGGCTGACCGGGGTTGGCCGCGACATAGTCGGTGATCAGCCGCAGGCAATGTTCGCGCTCAGTGGCGGCAGTCAGATCCAAGCCGGTGATCTGTAAACCGGTGGCGGTGAGATGCACGTGGCTGTCAACAAACGCGGGCGCCACGAACGCGCCGTCGAGATCAATGGTCTGCGCGTCCGGGAACTGCGCCCGTCCCACCGCGTCGTCCCCCAGCCAGGCCACCAGACCGTCGCGCACTGCCATGGCGGTGGCATCGGGATGCGACGGGCTGTGGACAAGCCCGTTGAACAGCAGTGTGGTCACCGGGCCAGTGTGACGGTTCAGCGGATGGTCGGGAGATTGTCCCCCCCGTCGGACCCGTCGTCGACGATCTGGCTGTCGACGATCTGGCTGTCAACGACCTGGCCGTCAACGACCTGGCCGTCGATGTAGTCACCTCGGCCGGCCCCCGGGCCACGGAAGGCCGCGAGATTAGCCGCGCCCAACCGCCGGTCGATCCCGCGGGTGAGCATGGTCGCGGCCAGCGGCCGCATCGCCCCGCGCGTCGGCGGCGCCAGCATCAGTACACCGGCTGTGGTGGTCACGACACCGGGCAGGACCACGAGAAAGGCGCCCAAGCCGACCAGCACACCGTCCGTGACCGCTCCTCCAGAGACGTTTCCGGCCCGTCGCAGCGTGCGGAGTTGACCCTTGAGTTGAGTGCCCGCCAACAGAATGCCCGCCAGGAAGGTCCCGATCAGCGCCAATATCGCCCAACCCCAGCCGAAGGCCCAGACAAGCAGGGCCACCGCCGCGAGTTCCACCAGCAGATATACGGCCGCAAGACGTGCCGGGTAGCGCAGAAGCGATCGCATCACTGAGTGGAAACGACCTGCGGTCCGATCTGGTTCCGGGCGTTCAGCGTCATCCGGCGTCAGGAACCCGCACGCCGACCGCAAGGGCCTGCTGACCCCCGTTGGACCGCGTCAGGTGACCCCGGGTGCCCATATCTTCGAGCAGGACCGTGTCGCCCGCACAGACGATGCGCTCCGTTCCGTCGCCGACGGTCACCGTGAGGGAACCCGACATCATGAAGAACCACTGACGATAGGGCGACGGATGCCACGGCCCCGACCAGTCGGGAGCGAAGCGGACAACAGCGAATCCCTCGGCCGACATGAAGGCGGATGCTTCCAGCGGCGTGGTCGGCGGGGCGAAGTCGCGGGTTTCCAGGGGCAACTCGCAGTCCTCAAAGTGCGAGCAGCCGTCCGTGTCGACGAAGATCCGAACGTAGTTCAACGGAATCACCACCGCCAGATGCTCAAGCCGCCCGGATCTCGAGTCCGACGACGCGGCCGTTGCCGCCGCGGAGCTTGGAGAAGAAGCTGAAGATCCGCCCGACAAGGCCGTAGCGCTTAATGATGGCCTGGTAGACGGAGTCGGTCTCGGAGTCGTCGAGCACCGTGGCGACCGCTTCGACCGCGTCACCCTTGACGTTGCCGCGTCTATCACAGACCGCCAGGGTGACCCGCGAAGTGTTGCGGATCCGCTTGACCTTCCACGCGTTCTTCTCGGTGATCACCAGCGCGCGATCGCCGTCGCGAGCAATCCAGATCGCGGTGGGCTTGGGCCGACCGTCCTTGGTGAACGTCGTCAGCGACACGTACTGGGCCTTGGACACCTCGTCAAAAGTGGCTGCCATAGCTCCAACCTACCTGCCCTCCAACTCGCCCTCGGCCTCCAGCAGCACCTGGCGCAGCCCGGCCAGCGTCGCCGGGTCGGGGCTCTCCCACATCCCCCGGCCGACCGCCTCCAGCAGTCGCTCCGCCATTCCGTGCAGCGCCCACGGGTTGGACTCGTTCATGAACTTGCGGTTCTCCGGGTCCAGCACGTAGGACTCAGTGAGCTGCTCGTACATCCAGTCCGCCATCACGCCGGCGGTGGCGTCGTAGCCGAACAGGTAGTCCACGGTGGCGGCCATCTCGAAGGCGCCCTTGTAGCCGTGGCGCCGCATGGCCGCCATCCACCGCGGGTTGACGACGCGGGCCCGGAACACCCGTGCGGTCTCCTCGGTCAGGGTTCGGGTGCGCACCGAGTCGAAGCGGGTGTTGTCGCCGATATAGGCGGTCGGGGCCTGCCCGGTCAGCGCCCGCACAGTGGCGATCATGCCGCCGTGGTACTGGAAGTAGTCGTCGGAGTCGGCGATGTCGTGTTCGCGGGAGTCCAGGTTCTTGGCCGCCACCACGATCCGGCGGTACTGCATGGACATGTCCTCCGCAGCCGGGCGGCCGTCCAGGTCACGGCCGTAGGCGAACCCTCCCCACGTGGTGTACACCTGCGCGAGATCAGCGTCATCACGCCAGTTGCGGTTGTCGATCACCTGCAGCAGGCCGGCTCCATAGGTGCCCGGCTTGGAACCGAAAATCCTTGTGGTAGAACGGCGTTCGTCGCCATGGATTTCCAGATCGGCCTGGACGTGGGCGCGGACGAAGTTCTGCTCGCACGGCTCGTCGAGGCCAGCGACCAGCCGCACCGCGTCGTCGAGCATGGTGACCACGTGCGGGAAGGCGTCCCGGAAGAACCCGGAGATGCGCACGGTGACGTCGATGCGGGGCCGCGCGAGTTCGTCGAGTGAGATCACCTCCTGATCGACCACGCGGCGGGAGGCGTCGTCCCAGATCGGCCGGACCCCCAGCAGCGCAAGCACTTCGGCGATGTCGTCGCCGGAGTTGCGCATTGCCGAGGTGCCCCACACCGACAGGCCCACCGATCTCGGCCACTCGCCGTGATCGGTGCGGTAGCGGTCCAGCAGGGAATCGGCCATCGCGACGCCGGTTTCCCAGGCCAGCTTCGACGGCATCGCTTTGGGATCCACCGAATAGAAGTTGCGCCCGGTCGGCAAGACGTTGACCAGGCCGCGCAGCGGCGAACCCGACGGGCCCGCGGCGATGTAGCGGCCGTTCAGGGCCCGCAGCACCTGGGTGATCTCCCCCGCGGTCCCGGCCAGCCGCGGCACCACCTCGGTGGCGGCGAACCGCAGGATCCGCGCTACCCCGGGTTCAGCGGTCAGAGTGTCGACATGTCCGGCGTCCCAGCCGGCCACCTGCAGACCGGCGAGCAGCCCGCGGGCCTGCGCTTCGGCCGCATCGACGTCTGCCCGGTCGTCGGTGCCGTCCTCGGCCAACCCGAGGGCTTGGCGCAATCCGGGCATGCTCTGCTCGCCGCCGAAAAGCTGGCGGGCCCGCAGGATCGACAGCACCATATCTAGTTCGGCCTCGCCGGTCGGGGCGGCGCCGAGGACGTGCAGGCCGTCGCGGATCTGGACGTCCTTGATCTCGCACAGCCAGCCGTCGACTCCCATCAGCATGTCGTCGAAGGAGTCATCGTCGGGGCGTTCGGCCAGGCCGAGGTCGTGGTCCATTTTGGCCGCGCTCATCAAGGTCCAGATCTGCTGGCGGATCGCGGGCAGTTTGGCCGGGTCGAGTGCGGCGATATTGGCGTACTCGTCGAGCAGTTGTTCCAGGCGCGCGGTGTCGCCGTAACTCTCGGCCCGGGCCATCGGCGGGATCAGGTGGTCGACGATGGTGGCGTGGGCACGGCGTTTGGCCTGGGTGCCCTCGCCGGGGTCGTTGACCAGGAACG